>CAJQSG010000001.1 GCA_905612525.1 uncultured Candidatus Pelagibacter sp.
ATATGTGGAAATTCTTTTACTAATTTCGCACCATTATTTAAAATAAGTGCATCTTTATAGTTTAAGTCTGAATAATCTACTTTGACAAGTACATCACCATGTTTTAAAAATGATTTATCTATTGATTTTACTTCTCGGGTAAAATTTTCACCCCCCTGATTAACTACTAATGCTCTAAAATTATCTGACATGACCATCTCCTCTCGAGAAAGTTACTTACTAATAAATCTTAAGTATCTATTTTGGATACTTAAATCCTCTTTGAATTGTCCTAAAAAGTAATTTGTAACGGTTGTTGCATTCTCTTTTTTAATTCCTCTCATAGTCATGCATTGGTGAGCTGCATCGATTGTAACCGCAACACCTTTTGCATCTAATGAAGTCATCAAAGCTTTTGCAACTTGCATTGTTAATCTCTCTTGTGTTTGTAATCTTTTTGAAAAAACCTCAACAACTCTTGCTAGTTTGCTTAAGCCAACGACTCTTTTATTTGGAATGTATGCAACATGTGCTGTTCCAACTATCGGTGCCATATGATGTTCACAGTGACTTGAAACTGAAATATTTTTTTCAACAACCATGTCATCGTAACCTTCTACATCACCAAATGTTTTTTCTAAAATCTCTCCAGCATCTTGTGTATAACCACCAAAGTATTCTTTAAATGCTTTAACTACTCTTTTTGGAGTTTCTAATAAACCTTCTCTACTAGGGTCTTCACCTATCCAAGTTAAGATTGTTTTAAATGCTTCTTCAGCTTCTTTATCAGAAACTTTTTTAGCATCTAAAATCTTGTTATTTGTCTCTTCAACTAATTTCATATGACAAGTTTATACAGTAAATTACTATTTTTAAAATATTTAATATATTCATCAGTATGCTACATAATTACTTAGATATGTTTAAAAAAAGAGAAAATATAGCAGAAATTGAAGAGGGAAAACTCCTTTCACCCAAATTTGACAATGATGGGTTAATTCCAGTCATTACAATGTGCTCTAAAACAAAAGATATTCTTATGCATGGGTATATGAACGTGGAGGCTCTTAAAAAAACTATAGAAACTAAGGAAGCTCATTATTTCAGTAGATCTAGACAGCAGATCTGGCACAAAGGTAAGACCAGCGGTTATACTCAAAAAGTTTTAGAGATAAGAATTGATGATGATCAAGATTCTGTTTGGTTAACTGTTGATATTGGAGATGGTTCTAGCTGTCATGTCGGCTATAGATCTTGTTTTTATAGATCAATACCATTAGGTCCAATTGAAAATGGCAGACAGATAGAAATGAAATTTGAAGAAAAAGAAAAATCATTTGATCCAGAAATTGTTTACAAAGGACAACCCAATCCTACAAAAATTTAAATGAGTGATAAACAAAAAAATGTTCTAGGTGAGGGTCTTGAAGAGTGTTCTAACGATCCATTAACTGGATGGCATAGAGATGGCTGCTGTAGTACTGATGAAAATGATCATGGTGTTCATACTGTTTGTGCAAAAGTTACTACTGAATTTTTAGAATGGTGTAAAGATGCTGGTAACGATTTAATAACTCCTCATCCTGAATTTGGATTTCCAGGATTAAAAGCAGGAGATGGGTGGTGTGTTTGTGCTAGTTGGTACGCAAGAGCTGCTGATGCTGGAAAGCCTTGCCCTGTTTATTTAAAAAGAACACATGAAAAAACTTTAAAGCTTGTTTCCATGGAAGTTCTAAAAAAAAATGCTATTGATTTGTCTTAGTAATCGTAATTTTAAAATCATTTACTTGAAAAGCCCATTATGAACTAATATGTATTATAAATGGAAATTGCTACAAAATTAGCCCCCATTGGTTTGGCTCTTATAATGTTGGGGCTTGGAATGAGTTTAACCATCCAAGACTTCATAAGAGTAGCTAAAATTCCAAAAGATTTTTTGGTTGGCTTTATTTGTCAATTAATTTTACTCCCAATTGTTGCATTCCTTTTAATCAAATTATTAAACACACCCTCAGAACTAGCTATTGGTGTTATGCTTATTGCAGCAGCACCTGGTGGTGTTACATCTAATGTACTCACAAAATTTGCTAAAGGTGATGTTGCACTTTCAATATCTCTAACTGCAATTACAAGTCTGATTAGCATTGTATCAGTTCCGTTTATTATTTTTAATTCAATTGATTTTTTCGAAATAACCAATATTTCAAAAAATATCTCCATGACAGGAATTGCTTTAAAAATGTTTTTTGTTGTTACTGTGCCAGTAATGGTTGGAATGATAATAAAGCACTCTGCAAATAATTTTATTAATAGCAAAGCTTTAATAATTCAAAGAGCATCAGTTTTTTTATTTGTGTTAGTATTTGTTGCTATCTACATTGAAGAATGGGACAATATTGTCAGTTTTGTAGCACGTGCAGGATTAATTACCTTAGCATTAAATATAACAATGATGATTATAGGTTTTTATGCTGCCAAATCTTTTGCTTCTGGTATTGCTCAACAAAAATGTATCTCATTAGAGTGTGGGCTTCAGAATGGTACACTGGCTGCATTTGTCGGAACTCAAATCTTTGATGGAAGTTCAATGGTTTTTATAGTGCCAGCTGCTGCTTATGCTTTAATAATGATGGTAACTTCAATAATTTTTATATTTATTCTTAAAAAAAATACTTAAAATTTAATTATCTTTCATTAAAGTCAAATTATAAACACGTGCAGCAAATTTAGCTAAATTGTTGAAGGTATTTTTTTGCACCTCTAGTATTTTTTTTTTATTAAAACCTGATGCAGAATAATGCTTTTTAATATCTTTTTTTAAAAATTTTTCTTTAAGTAGTTTATTTAATTTTCTAATAACTGTAGCTCTTGGGATGCCTGTAATATCTGAAATAGACATTGCATTTATACCTGAAAAATCTTTTTTATCAGCAAAGAAATATTTTTCTAAGTAAAATTCTTTACTCATTTCACTATTGTCAATTTTTTTTGAGTTTGTAGCATGATTGCTTATGCAAATACCATGAACATGAAAGGATTCTAGATCACCATAAAGTTTTTTAAAGCCCAATAACATTGGCATTTGCATTTCATAATAAAGTTGCCAAACAAATGAAAAATACTCCCTAGATGTTTCTATAATTTTTTCAGTACTGATTGATTCTAATATTAATCCCTCTTTAAAAACTATTTTTGAAAGAGTTGATAAAAAACGTGACATACTTTTCAATGTTTGTTCAGGTTTAATGCTCGGCCAAGTATTTCTGTCGATTATGAATTTTTTATTT
>CAJQSG010000002.1 GCA_905612525.1 uncultured Candidatus Pelagibacter sp.
AGCTTGGACCAATATCCATAAACGCACCTTGTGCCACGTCTTGAACAGTCATATGTGTCATGAAGAACGCCATTTTTAACAACTGTTATATGTTTTGAGCAAGATACAACTAAGGTACCCATAGGGAGTTCTTCTTTTTTTAAATGAACCTTGCAACCTTGACCAATAAACATTGTAGGTGTCCAGTTCCAACCTAATTTTTTAAGATATTTTTTAACTACTACTCTATGGGTTCCTGATCTTGGACTGTCATTTTTTTTTTTTAAGTTCTTTGCAAGTTTAGTTCGCGATGTTGTTCTGAATTCTTTATTTGCCTTATAAAGATCATCATAAATTTTTTGATAGGGTAAACCAGATACAATTGCAATAGATCTAACAACGCAATCTCCTGCTATGCCCTTGTAGCCTGCTGCGGCTCTACCACCATCATTAATTTGTAATTGCAGATTGCTTTTTGAAAATAATCTTTTAAAAAAATTCACAATTTTGTTTTATGATCAAGAATCTCTACCATGCATTGAGTTGCGTATTCACGCCATTCTTTAGCTGATTTATCCTTTAGATTGTTAAGATGATTCATATTGCTATCAATATTTTCTTGATGCTTAACTTTGTCAGTCTCTTCTAAGTTTTTTTCCATATTAGTGAGGTTGGTTTTCATCGCATTAATCCAACTATTACCAAGCTCAACACACTTGTCATCATTCCTCTCATCACAAATTTGTTTAAAAAAGTTAAAGATAACATCATCAGCTTTTATCTCTTTACTCATATTACTTTCCGAAAATACCTAATTTAACATCATAATCAACTGCCACTCCATAATCAGGATCATCATCACTATCAACAACAAGTTGACCAGCTCTACTTAACAACTTATGACAATCACGAGTTAAGTGCCTAAGTTTAACTTTTTTTCCAAAGCTGTTGTACTTATCAGCAATATCTTCAATTGCCTTTAGGGCTGATTGGTCAATTACTTTTGATCCTGCAAAATCAATAATAATTAATTCAGGATCTTCTTCTGGTTTGAATAATTCTAAAAAACTATTAGTTGAACTAAAAAAAAGCGCTCCTTCTATTTCATAAACTTTTGCACCTTTTTCTGTTTTAGAAGGTCTTTCAGTAGCTCTAATTTTTGAGGCAGACTTCCACGCAAAAACTAATGCAGAAACTATTACACCTACTATTACTGCAACTGCTAAATCCTCTAGAACAGTTACCACAGTTACAAGCACTGTAACTAATGCATCACTTTTAGGTACAAAAAATAATATCTTTAGTGAGTTCCACGCAAATGTTCCAATCACCACCATAAACATCACACCCACTAAAGCTGCAATTGGAATCATTTCAATATAAGATGAGGTATATAAAATAAAAATTAATAAAAATAATGCAGCTGCAATTCCAGCTATTCTGGTTCTTCCACCTGACCTAACATTAATCATTGATTGTCCTATCATTGCACAACCACCCATTCCTCCAAAAAAACCTGTAATGGTGTTAGCAAACCCTTGAGCTAAACATTCCTGACTAGCTCCTCCTCTTTTATTGGTTATCTCTCCCACTAAATTTAAAGTTAATAAACTTTCTATTAGTCCAATAGAGGACAATATAAATGCATAGGGAAAAATAATCTTTAGTGTTTCCAGGTTAAAAGGAACGCTTGGAATAGAAAAATTTGGAAGACCACCCTTAACACTGGCAAGATCACCAACATTTGGTATGTCAATTTTTAAGGTTAAAGCTAAAATAGTTGTGAATAAAATAGCTACCAATGTGGATGGTAACAACTTTGTTATTTTAGGTAAGAACCAAATAATAAACATTGTAAATACAACGAATATAATTGAATAAAGCAATGTGTTGCCTGTAATCCAAACAGCCTCACCTAGAGCATTTATTTTTTTAAACTGACTTAGTTGTGAAATACCAATTACTATTGCAAGACCATTAACAAAACCCAACATTACTGGCTGCGGAACCATTCTTATAAATTTTCCAAGTTTAAAAACTCCTGCTAATAATTGAAAAACTCCCATTAAAACCACCGTTGCAAATAAATATTGAGCTCCATGATCCATAACTAATGAAACCATTACAACAGCCAATGCACCTGTTGCTCCAGAAATCATTCCAGGACGCCCACCAAATACAGCTGTGATTAAACCAACAATAAATGCAGCATAAAGTCCTGATAAAGGTGCCACTCCAGCAACAAAAGCGAAGGCAATTGCCTCGGGAACTAAGGCTAAAGCAACTGTTAAACCTGATAAAACCTCAATTCTAAATAATGAGAAAGACGCACCTTCCTTTGGAATATAGTTCTGTGAATTAAATCCAATAGATTTAGCAAATGATGAGAGAGTTGTCTTTATCAGAAATTCCTTACAAATTTATTAGTTTAAATGAAGCAGTTAAATGTTTAATAAACCAAGTAGTTAGTAAAGTCTAGTTTCAATTATTGCGTTCTAAATAATTTTATGAGAATTATGCAATAAAGTATTCTAAGGTATTAGTGGAAGACCAAAACTACTTCGACTTATATTAATACAAATAAAAGCTTTTTAGTTTAAGGCTTGAAAATTAACCTGGCACCTCTATCTATTTTAAACATACTAATTTTTTTATCCTTAAAATATTCATTAGTAGCTGCTCTAGACCCTGACCATTCTCCATAATCATCTATAATTAATACTCCATTTTTTACTAAACGAGGGTATAAGACTTCCAATTCAATTTTTGTACTTTCGTACCAATCAGTATCGAGTCTAAGAATTGAAATTTTTTCGGGGATATTTGATGAAATCTTTAAAGTATCTTCAACTTTTCCTTTAACTAAGACTAAACTATCTTTGTCTATGGCGCTATTAATAAGGTTTTTTTCAACTGCTTCAATTGGTGAATAGGCATGAATATTATCAATATTGATATCTTTTTTATGAGTACGCATATAATATTCAGCTTTGAATCCACCTAAAAAACCATCTGCATCTTCATCTTTTTCTGTAGGATTTGACATACCTTCAAAAGTATCAAAACCATAAACTTTTTTATTTTTAATTTTTAATTTATCAATCATTTTTTTAAATAAAATTAAATTTCCACCCTTCCAAACACCACACTCTACAAAATCTCCCTCAAGATTATTGCAATCTACATGCTGAATAGCTCTTAAGAGGCAAAAAATTCTATCATGGCCCGTCATTGAAAATTTTGAAGCAGTTTCAACTAAATTAATTTCAGAATCTGTTGCTTCAGGATATAAGTAATTTAAAGAGTTATTTTCTATAGGAACTATTTTTAGTCCAAACTTTTTAAGCAGTGATTTTCTAACTTTTAAAAAAGTCTTATACATTATGATGAATCTATAAATGATGATGTTCTTTAATACAACTAATAAAGTAAATATCTTTTTAAATTAAAACTTGGTAATTTTTGTTATTTATTTAATAAAATTTTTAAGTAAAGTTTTTCTTTAACAGTCAAAACTGACAAAGGCCCAAATTATCTTTTATAAAACTTGCAGATAGTGAAAGTGTCTTTTTTATCAATACATTTAAATTTTGATTATTTCTAAGTCAAAATGCTATTTGTTTAATTAAGCAAGCAGTTGATAAAGTCTAGTTTCAATTAATACGTGTTAACAAATTTGTTACGAATCAGATATATAATAGATGAGAGGTAGTGGCGGGAGACTAAAACTACCTCTGTCCTCACTCTTTAACTCTTAAAATACTTTTTAATCTTAAGAATAGTTTTTGCTAATAAAACTTTTGAATAAGGTTTTCCCTTAACCACCCAAACTGAAAGTGGCCATGAACTATCTTTAGTATATCTTGCAATAATATGAATGTGTAACTGAGGAACAATATTACCAACTTTTTCAACATTAAGTTTTTTTGTTTTAAATATTTTTTTCATTAACTTGCTACAATGAACAATTTCTTTCATCAATAACATTTGATCTTTTGAGTTAAGTTCTGAAATATCAGTAATATTTTTTCGCTTTGGAATTAAAATGATCCAAGGAAATTTAGCATTATCAATTAAACGAATACTGCACAGTTTTAATTCAGCTATTAGATGAGAATCTTTTAGAAAACTTTTACTTACTTTATTTGCCATTATTAAACATTAATATAAATGTGTTCTATAAGCAAAATTATTATAGGCTAAATTAATTATTGCAGACAAAAAAATATGATCCGTTGCTAAAATATTTTCATGGAGACTTTTTATTTTTATCTACTGGGTAGTATTTGGATATATTTTTACTGGTAGCTTTAAGGAGCTGGAATACTAGGGCTTTGCTCTATAATTCCTCTCTTTTTTTATTATTTTCATGAAAGAATTTGGAATAAAGTTAAGTGGGGTCTTAATTAAAAAATAAAGAATATATTTACAAGTATTTCTTTATTTTATCAGAGACGATTACTTTATTGTTGTTCATGTAATCTTCATGATTTTTTTCTATATTTTTAAGTTCATAAAGATAATTAACCATCACACCATAAGATCTTTTAAAACCAGTTTCAGAAATATTTGCATTAATTACAATATCATCAACAATAGCTCCATTGCCTAAATGAAATCTACTAACATCATTCGCTGGTAGTCCTTTTCCATTTTTTTCATTAACGATATAATGAGCTACTAATTTTGTTATAGCTTCTTTATTTCTTACAATTCTACTATCACCTAGTTTTAAGTCTTGGGATTTTAAAAAGATAACATCTTGATCTTTTAGATCACCTAAAATATTTTTAATCTTAATTTCCTCTAAATAACTAAACCAATCAGCAAACCCTGGTATAGGTGACAAAGTGCCAAAGTTTTTAATGTGAGGTAGCTCTTCTTGTATTTCATAAACCACTCTCTTTATTAAAAAATTACCCAAGGTTACTCTTGATAAACCTTCTTGACAGTTACTAATTGAATAGAAAGTAGCAGTATCATAAGATTTTTCTTCATTATCTGTCGGCTTCATTAATTCTTGAATAGATTTACCAAGACCTTTTGTAAGAGCTACTTGAACAAAAATAATAGGCTCATCTTCAAGGGCTGGATGAAAGTAAGAAAAAAACCTTCTATCTTCCCCTAATCTTCTTTTAAGTTCATTCATATCTTTTATTTGATGAACTCTTTCATATTTAATTATTTTTTCTAAAACTGCAGCCTTTGTATCCCATGTGATTTTAGCAAGTTTAAGAAATCCTGGATTAAACCAAGCTCTAAATAAATGCCTAAGATCATTATCTAATTCTGAAAGTTCTTTATTATCTTTTAATATTTTTATCAAATCTTCTCTTAACGCAACTATAATCATAGTTCCATTGGGTGCCATATTCATTCTTCTAAAAAGTTCTCTTCTCTTACCTTCAGAAACTTTAAATAAATCAGACAAAGTTTTTTCATTTTGAGATTTTGTATAATTTTCAATTGCTTCGTTAACTTTTGTAAAGCTGGGCTTATATTTATCGTTAATTTTTTTGAAAAATAATAATTTATTTTCTGGAGATAGTGATTGATATAGTTCAGTAATATCTCTAGCAACAGTAATTCCAAATGCTGCACCTTTATGTGAGATTAAATCATCAGATAGAGATATGATGGATTCTAAGTCATTTTTTTTAATATTTTTTATACTAAAAAGTTTTTGACCTGCATCAGCAATAGATGAAATTATTTGTTTTAAATTAAACATCTACAATTATTTGTTCATTAAAGTTTAGAGTATTCATATAAAAACTTTGCAGCAATGATAAGTAAAAAAGACCCAAAATATTTACTAATTTTATTTTTATCAATAGTGTGAACTGTTCTTGCACCAATTCTAGCCACAAATGTTGTAATCGGTATAAAAATTAAAAAAGCTGGAATGTTTAAAAAACCAATACTTAATGGAATATCTGTTTTTAAATAACTACCCGTTATCAAAAAACCTATTGCTCCAAATAAAGCAATTAAAAAACCAATAGCAGCAGCACTTCCTATAGCTCTATTAATTGAATAACCAAAAAACTTTAAAATTGGAACATTCATAACAGCTCCTCCAATACCCATGGGTGCTGAGATAAAGCCAACTAAAAATCCTAAAATAATTTTTAAATGAAGTTTAATTTTAAGAGTTATATTTTTCTCCTTCTCTTTTAATAACAAAAGATAAATACTTAATAAGAATATGATGATTGCAAAGAAAAGAACTAAAGTTTTAGTTTTAAGAGTTGCTGCAAAAATTGTTCCAAAAATCACACCAAGTACTACAAAAATTCCGTAGCTTTTCACAATATCAAAGTCCACTGCTTTAAATTTATGATGAGTTAAAACTGAAACAGTTGATGTTGGAATAATGATTGCAAATGACGTTCCAACCGCAAGGTGCATGACATATTGCTGATCAATTCCTAAAGAGTTAAAAATATAAAATAAAAATGGAACTGTAATTAATCCACCTCCAATACCAAATAAACCTGCAACAAACCCAACTGGGATAGCCATTAAGGCCATTAATAAACTAAAATAGATATATTCGTTAGATAGTAAAGAACTAAGCAGATTGGCTTACCGAAGTATCAAAATTATTATATTTAATCTTATCCATTATATGATCAATCTTTTTAACATCGGCGTCTCTGACACACATATTTTCACTTAAATATCTTTTCCAAAAGCTAGATCCTGTTTGACCATGAAATAACCCTAACGTATGCCTCATAATTTGATTTAAACGTGTTCCTTTTTTAATTTCTTCCCTAACATACGGTAGTAATTGTTCGATTACATCCTGTCGACTTGGTACATTTTCATTATTAAATATATCTCTTTCAATATCAGCTAATAAATAAGGAGTATGATAAGCGGCTCTTCCAATCATAACTCCATCAACTTTTTCTAAATGATCTTTCATTTGATCGGTTGTGGTAATTCCACCATTAATAATAATTTCCTCATTAGGAAAATCTTTTTTTAATCTGTAGACAAAATTATATTTTAAAGGAGGGATGTTTAAATTTTGTTTAGGGGTAAACTTTCCAAGAATAGCTTTTCTTGCATGAATAATGAAAGTTTTAACACCTGTACTTTTTAAAGTTGAAATAAAATGATGGAAGTTCTCATAATCCTCAGTGTCATCATAACCAATTCTAGTTTTAATCGTAACTGGCAATTTTGTAACTGATTGCATTTTACTTAAACAATCTGCAACTAAATTTGGTTCTTTCATTAAACATGCACCAAATTTATTCTTTTCAACTTTTTTAGAAGGACAACCTAAATTTAAATTAATTTCGTCATAACCAAAGTCTTCACCTGCTTTTGTTGCCTCAGCTAAAAGGGCTGGAGAAGAGCCACCAATTTGAAGTGCAATAGGTTTTTCATTAATATTAAATTGTAAAAGTTTTTTTTTATCACCTCTATGGATTGCTTCAGAGACAACCATTTCGCTGTAGAGAAGTGTGTTTTTACTAATTAGTCTTAAAAAAAATCTCTCATGACGATCTGTACAATCCATCATAGGTGCAACGGATACTTTCCTATTCATGATTAACTTTTATATTATTTTTTTAGTTATTTGTAGTATCTGAATCTTCAGGATTTACATCAGTTGTTTCATCTTCAGTTTCTGATTCAGCTATTTGATTCGAAGAAACCTCTGTTTCTTCTGCAGTAGCTTCTAACTCTGGATTAACCTCTACTTCAGGTTCTGCTTTTGCAGTTAATTCCTCTAAATCTTCTGGTGCTACTTGAATTTTTTCTGGGATTTTTCTAGCTCTTTTAGATGGTAAAATAGGGGTTCCACTTTTAGAAATTTCTCCTTTGTACATACTGTCAAAGTCATCACCAATAATTTCATCGTCATCTGTGCCATCATCAACTTGCTCTACATGTTTTCTAAGTTTGTGAATTGCACTTTCTGTTAAATCTGGAACTTTAATAGTTTCTTCGGCAATTTCTCTTAATGCAATAACAGTGTTTTTATCATTATCTCTATCAAGAGTAGGTTCTAACCCCGAATTTAATTGAACTGCTCTTTCTTTTGCAACCAATACTAATTCGTAGGGACTATCTACTTTATCTATGCAGTCTTCTACAGTTACTCTAGCCATGCGCAGTATCTATACAGTGCTTAAAATAAAATCAAGGTTAATTTTATAAATAATGAGGATTTAACTTATTTTTTATTGAAAATAACAGCGATATAGTGACTAATATGTATGAACCTGAAACTAAAGCAATTTCTTCTATTGAAAAGCTATTATCTATAAGAATTCCAAAAAGAGCCGTACCAAATGCGGTTGAAAATACCATCAAGGCTGTTGTTAACGCTTTAATAGAACCAATATATTTTACACCATAAACCTCAGCCCAAGTTGCTGAACCTAAAACATTAGCAAATCCGTTTGAAATACCAATTAATCCAAGGAATACAAAAGATGAGATTGGAGAATTGAAATAGTAAAGAACTAATGTAGAAATAAACAGGGGTATATTCATATAAATTAATAATTTTCTACTACTAAATTTGTCTATTAAAAAGCCAGATAAAAATAAAGTTATTACAGATAAAATTGAATACACCATAAATGATTGAGCGATCACGTAAGGGCCCCAACCTTTAGAAGATACTATAAATGATTGGTAAACAAATGTTCCCGTTGCAATCGCTGGCATAGCCAACATGCTTAAACAAACAATATAAAACCTATAGTCTTTTAATACTTCAGTTCTTGTCCATTGTTTTATATCTTTTGTTTTAGTGTCATTAATTTTTGAAGCCTCTCTTGAATCAAGTTTAACATTTTTAACTAATGCTAAAGAAATTAATGGAAGAACTACAATAACTAAAATTGAAATGGCTACCCAAATGCTCCTCCAATCAATAAAAGTTAATAAAAAAATAATTAGTAGTGGCAAAATAAATTCAGCTAACGATAAACCAAGCCAAGTTGTACTTAATGCACGTCCTCTAGTCTTTTCAAAAAATCTTGAAATGGTTGTGGTTGCTGTATGTGACATTAGTCCCTGTCCTGATAATCTCATTAAGAAAATTGAGAAAAATAAAAAAATTACTGATGAAATTTTAGAAAATAAAAAACAAGAAATCGCTAATAAAACAACAACGTAAGATGCAAATTTTAGAATATTAATGTCATCTATTTTTTTTCCAATCCAAACAAGTATAAAGCTACTTAATAAAGTTGCGGATGCATATATTGATCCAAACTGACCATGGGTAATAGAAAGAGTATCTCTTATACTTGAATTAAATAAGCCTAGAAAAAAACTCTGTCCAAAGCTTGAAAAAAATGTAAATATAAATCCAAATAAAATTACTTTAAAATTCAAACTTTTAAACATAGGAAATAAAAATTATGAGCAATGTTGCATTTATAGGTTTAGGTGTCATGGGTTATCCGATGGCAGGATATATATCAAAAGCAGGGCATGATGTAACTGTTTATAATCGAACTGAAACAAAAGCTGATAAATGGGTTGCTGAATTTAAAGGATCTAAAGCAGATACTCCTTCAAAAGCTGCTGAAAAAGCTGATTTTATATTTACCTGCGTTGGTAATGATAATGATTTAAGAGAAATAACTTTTGGAGATAACGGTATTTTTAAAACAATTAAAAAAGGTTCTGTTTACATTGATAACACAACGGCATCTGCAACAATTGCTAGAGAGATTTATGCTCATTCATTAAAAAGTGAATTTGGTTTCTTAGATGCACCCGTATCAGGAGGTCAAGCTGGTGCTGAAAATGGTGCACTAACCGTGATGATTGGTGGAGATCAAGCAAACTTTGATAAAGCCAAAGACATTATTGATTGCTATAGCAAAAAAATGAAACTATTAGGTGGTGCTGGTAGTGGCCAATTAGCAAAAATGGTTAACCAAATTTGTATAGCAGGTCTAGTTCAGGGTTTGTCTGAAGCGATTAACTTTGGAAAAAAAGCTGGCTTGAATATGGAAGATGTAATTGAAGTTATATCTAAAGGTGCGGCTCAGTCTTGGCAAATGGAAAATAGATACAAAACTATGATTGATGATAAATTTGAGTTTGGTTTTGCAGTTGATTGGATGAGAAAAGATTTAAAGATAGCAATGGATGAGGCTAAAAATAATGGCTCTCTATTACCTGTAACTGAAGTTGTTGATAAATATTACAGCGAAGTTCAAGAAATGGGTGGAAACCGTTGGGATACTTCTAGTCTTATTAGAAGACTAAGTAAGTAGTCTTGTATGCAACCAGTATATTATGAAGACTTTATCGAGATCAAAAATAAAATTTGGTCTATGTTGGACAATGCCATCAAAGATAGAAGTTCACCATTTAGAATTCCTGTATTCATCTGTGGTAACCAAGATGATTTTGATGGAAGAATTGTAGTCCTTAGAAAGTCTAATCAATCAAACAATCTTGTTCAATATCATAGTGATATTAGATCTAATAAAATTGCTAAATTAAAAAATAATAAAAATGCATCAATGCTCTTTTATGACAAGGAAGAGAAGATCCAAGTTAGACTTAAAGTTGAATGCATCATTAATCATGACAATGACATTACAAAAGAATCTTGGTTGAAGACAGGTCATATGAGTAGAAAGTGCTATCTAGTTAATAATGGTCCTGGAACAGAGTCTTTTTCCCCAACATCAGGATTAAAACCTGAATTAGATAATTTTGAATTCACTATGGAACAAAGCGAGGCAGGTTATAAAAACTTTACCGTGATCCAATGTAAAATTAAAAGTATAGAATGGCTTTATTTAGCAGCTAAAGGTCATCGAAGAGCTAGATTTGATTTTGAAAATAATAAAGAACATTGGTTAGTTCCATAATATGATCAAAAATTTTAATCTCATCAGCATTAAAACCTAAATAAAATTATTTTTTTTATTAAATTTAGAATAAAAAGAAAATATGTATATGTTTTATAAAGCACCATGTATTTAAAGTAGTATCTTAAAGTGCTGCCGTTTCTATTAGATTTTACTTTGAATTTCATTTTCTCGTAAGAGTGATTCAAAACCTCTTTACTTTCGTTTTTATTTATACCCTTTTTTACAAATACTAAATTATGATAAAAAGAAATATTAGTTATTTTTGAATCATATTTTTTTTTTATATAGAATGGGTTTGCAATCTCTTGGTAATTTAAACTATCAGTTAAATGTTTAAAAAAATTCATATGTGAGCTTGAATACTTTAAATCAAAAGGATTACCTCCAAAAAAATGATTATAACTAGTCTGCATATCTTCTACCGCATATAATCCGTCGTTATTTAGATAGGGAAAAAGTAAATGAAAGCTTTTTTTTACATCACTAGATAGGTGGCTGCCATCGTCAATTATGATATCAAAACTACCATATTCTTTTATAATTTCATTTACAAATTTTTCATCACTTTGTGATCCTTGATGAATTCTAATATTTTCTCTATCTAATTTTTTTTCTACAGCATTTATTTTATGAATATCAATACCAATTATAATGGAATTTTTAAAATAATCAGACCATGTTAACAAAGATTTTCCATCAGCAATACCTATTTCAAGAATTTTTAATTTTTTATTTTTTAATTGTTTAAAATAAGAATCATAAATTTCTATATATCCATGTTCTATTTTATCACTTTTATAAAGTTCTGATATCGATCTTAGACTTTTTTCAAAATTCATTATTTCAAGTATCTTTTCCAATTTTTTTGGTAGTGAATAGCATTTTCTGTAATTGATTTTGCCTCTTCATCAGACACCTGACGTACAATTTTACCAGGAGAGCCAACAACTAGAGAGTTATCGGGGATAACTTTATTTTCCGTGACAAGTGTGTTTGCACCAATGATGCAATTTTTACCGATCTTTGTACCATTTAAAATAACAGCACCAATTCCAATTAAAGAATTATCTTCAATCGTGCAGCCATGCAACATTACTAAGTGACCTATCGTTACATCTCTACCAATTTTTAATGGGTAACCTGGATCAGTATGCAATACACTGCCATCTTGAATATTGGAGCCTTCACCAATATGAATATTTTCAACATCCCCTCTTAAGGTAACATTAAACCAAATACTGGTATTTTTTTCTAGCGTGACATCACCAATGATAGACGAGTTAGATGCAGACCAATTTTCACCTAAATTTTTAACTTTTTTATCTTCCAAATCATAAAACATAACTTATATATTATTATAACATGCCACTAAAAACTCCAATATGTGATTTCGGACAAGCTGCCAAAAGCTTTGAATTAAAGTCTACTAATAACGAAATTATTAAATTAAATGACGTTAAGGGGACAAATGGAACTTTGGTGATGTTTATTTGTAACCACTGCCCTTACGTAAAAGCTGTTATTAAAGACATTGTTGAAGATTGCAAAAATTTAGAAAAGCATGGAGTAAAAGCAATAGCTATTTCAGCTAATGATCCAATAAATTATCCTGAAGATAGTTTTGAAAATATGATTGAATTTGCTAAAAAACATCAATTTAATTTCCCCTATCTTTTTGATGAGACTCAAAATGTTGCAATAAGTTATGATGCAGTCTGCACTCCTGATTTTTTTGGATACAATAATAATTTAGAATTACAATACAGAGGTCGAATAAGAGAATTAGATAATTTAAAACCAATAAGAGCTGGTGATAGTGATTTATTTACTGCAATGAAACAAATAGCTGAGACTAGCAAAGGTCCTGAGACGCAAATTCCAAGTGTTGGATGCAGTATTAAATGGTTGGATAATTAATGTATTTAATAGTTACAAAAACATTTCCTCCAGAAGTGGGTGGTATGCAAAATTTAATGTGGGGTTTAGCAAATGAACTTTCAAAACACCACATGATAAAAGTTTTTGCTGATTATTATGAGGATCATAAAACTTTTGATGAACAAGTTTCTTTTTCAATAGAGCGTGTTGGTGGAATAAAGCTTCTTAGAAAATATAGAAAAGCTCAATTGATTAATGAATTTATTAAAGAAAATAAGATTGATGCCATTATCGCTGATCACTGGAAAAGTTTAGAGCATCTTAAAACTAATAAAAAAAAGATATGCTTGATCCATGGTAAAGAAATTAACCATGAAAAAGGTACCTCTCTTAATAAAAGAGTATTAGAGGTATTAGATAATGTTGAAACAATAGTTGCAAATTCTGAGTACACTAAAAATTTAGCTATTTCATTAGGGGTTCAGCGGGATAAAATTATAGTTATTAATCCTGGAGTTGATCCTGTTAAAGAATTAGATAAAAAAACTTTAGATAAAGTAGAGAGTTTATTAAAATATAAGTCTCCAAGATTAATTACTGTATCAAGATTTGATAAAAGAAAAAACCATGAAAAAGTAATCATGGCTCTTCGAAATTTAAAACAAATCTACCCAAGTATTGTCTATATTTGTGTGGGTTATGGTGATGAAGAAGAAAACATTAAAAAATTAGTAGCTGAGTTAGGTCTTCAGCCACAAGTGATGTTTTTTAAAGATATCTCTAATGAATTAAAAAATGCACTAGTTGCTAAATCTAATGTTTTTGTCATGCCATCGATTGTTCATAAAAAATCAGTTGAAGGATTTGGTATTGCTTACGTTGAGGCGGCTCAATATGGATTGCCTTCTCTTGGAGGAAAAGATGGAGGTGCAGCAGATGCAATCGAACATGAAAAAACAGGTTTAATCTGTGATGGTAATGAATTAGATGAAGTATATTCGTCAATTAATTCAATGTTAGAAAATAATAAATTTCATGAATACGGAAAAACTGCCAAAGAAAATTCTACTAAATTTAAGTGGAGTACGATTATTGAAGAATATAAAAAAATCTTAAACTAAATCTTTCTATTTTTTAAAGTTTTATATACCTGCCAACTAACGATTAAAATTGTAACTGCTATTATTGAAGCTGTAAGCGGCCTATTCCATAAAAACTCCCACGATCCATCACTGATTAGCAATGATCTTCGTAAATTTTCTTCCATTAAACCACCAAGAACAAAAGCTAAGATGAGGGGTGGCATTGGAAAATCATATAGCCTCATGAATGTTGCAATAACAGCTATTCCGATCATTAAATAAATATCAAAATTATTAAAAGACATTACATAAATTCCTGTAATTGAAAAAAACAAAATAAGTGGAATTAAATAATTTTTAGGCACAGCAAGTATTCTTGCTATGTAGGGAATTAAGGGCAAATTCAATATAAGTAATATGACCATTCCAATGTACATAGACATAATAACTGACCAGAAAATTTCTGGGTTAGTTATATAAAGTCTTGGACCAGGCTGAATTCCAAAACCTAATAAAGCTCCAAGCATTACGGCTGTAGTTCCACTTCCTGGAATTCCTAAAGTTAATAAAGGAACAAAAGCTCCAGAACATGCTGCATTATTTGCAGTTTCTGGTGCTGTTAGTCCATGAACACTACCTTTTCCAAATTTTTCTTTTTCTTCATCACTTACAAAATTTCTTTCCATTCCATATGCTAAAAATGAAGCGATAGTTGCTCCTGCACCTGGCAGAACTCCAATTAAAAAACCTATCACTGAATTCCGAGGAATAGCTTTTAACATTTGAGTCCTTTCCTCTTTATTGATTTTGATTGAACCAAGCTCTGTCAATGAAACCTGTTTTGCTACTGCAGAAGGGTCATTTCTTTTTAAAATAATTGTTAATGCTTCACTCATTGCAAAAGTTGCCATTACAACTAAAACAAAGCTTATTCCATCTGTTAAGTTCATATTATTAAAAGTAAATCTAGTAATATCAGATAAAGAATCTTGACCTACTGATGCTAACATTAAACCAAGAACTACCATCATCATTGCCTTTATAAACTGACCTTTAGAAGAAAAAGCTGCAATTGCAGTTAGACCCAATATCATTAAAGCAAAATAATCTGGTGATCTAAATGATAAGCTTACTTTTGATAAACTTGGCGCAAGGAATAATAAATATATTGTAGCAAGAGTTCCTCCAGCAAAAGAACTCCATGCAGCTATAGCTAAAGCTTTTCCTGCTTTACCTTGTTGTGCCATAGGGTAACCATCAAATGATGTCGCAACAGTCCCAGGAACACCAGGCGCATTTAATAAAATTGACGAAGTTGATCCACCAAATACTGCACCATAATAAACACCTGCCATTAAAATTAATCCAGTAGCTGGATCAAAACCATAAGTAATTGGTATCATTAATGCTATTGCCGTCATTGGTCCAAGACCTGGCAGCATTCCAATGATTGTTCCAAAAAAACAACCAATCATAACCATAAATATATTTTGAAATGTAAGAGCTGTTTTTAATCCAATTAAAATACCTTCAATCATCCCATTACTCCAATCAGTTTTAAAAATGGATCTCTTAAATAAATTTCAAGTACCCCATGTAAAAGATACATAAACAGTGCCACAAATGGAAAAGATAATAAAAATATCCATAACCACCTTCTCTCACCTAAAGCGTAGTAAGAGGATGCTAAAAATAGTGATGTAGTTAAGAAATACCCAACTCTTAATATAGTAAAACCATAAATAATTGCGATAAGAACTAATATAGCTGTTTTTTTATATTCTAAACTCTTGTGATCAACTTTAATGGTGTTCACTTCTGGTAAGATAACTTTTAATCCAGAAAAAAACATACCAGCATAACCTAGATAAATTGGAAATGTTTTGGCATTAAAGGGTGAATTTTCGTCAAATGAAAAAACTTGAATATTGTAAGCAGTATATAAATATAATGTTGAAAAAATAAAAAAGAGCAGTGATATAATTTTAGTAGTATTTATATTCACTGCTCTAATTTTTAAATAACCCTAAAGGATTATATAACTCCTAATTTCTTCATAAGAGCTGTCATTTCTACAGTTTGCTTTTCTAAGAATTTAACAAAATCCTTATCTGAGTTATAAATATTAACCCAAGCGTTTCTTTTTCTTACAGCTTCCCATTCAGGAGTTTTCATAACTTTACCTAGCATTGTAGATAAAACTTGTTTATCTTTATTGCTCATATTTGGAGGTCCAAAAAATCCTCTCCAGTTTACGAACTGAACATCATAACCTTGTTCTTTTAAAGTTGGTGCATCAGGTGCATCAGCTACTCTTGATGGTGCAGTAATACCAATAATTCTTACTTGGTCTCTTGCTCCCATAAGTTCACCTAAACCTGTGGAGATAATTTGTGTCTCACCAGATAAAAGTCCAGCTAAAGCTTTTCCACCAGCATCATAAGGAATGTAAGCTACATCATTTGGGTTTGCTCCTGCAGCTTGAAATGCTAAAGCACCAATTAAATGATCCATACTTCCTCTTACTGATCCACCAGCCATTTTAATAGATTTTGGATCTTTTTTATACGCATCAACTACATCTTTAAAGTTCATGTAAGGTGAGTTTTTTGCAACTGCAATTGCACCGTAGTCACCAATAACACCAGCGATTGGTGTAACATCTTTATAAGATAAAACTCCAGATCCTGAAACATAACCTTTATGTCTAGTGATAGATCTTAAAACTAATGGTGTTGATTGAACCAAGACTGTATTTTTAGGCTGAGTATTAATCATGAAAGCTAAAGCCTTTCCTCCACCACCACCTGACATATTTTCAAATGATGCACTTTTTAACATTCCTGATTTTGTTAAAGCTTCTCCAGTACCTCTAGCAGTTCCATCCCATCCACCACCAGCACCACCGCCAATTACGAAATGGATTTTATCCATTGCGATTGAATTTGTTGCTGTTGCAGAAAATAATAGAATTACCGAGAATAATACTGAAACTAATTTTTTAATATTTTTCATTATATTCCTCTATTGTTAGTTTTTAATAGCTGTAGTTAATTACACTATAGTCATGAAAGCAAGTTTTTGAATAAGGTACAACTTAAAGTTGATTTTTTTTTTAAGAAATAAGCAAGTACTCTCTCAAACATTTTAATAATAAAAAAAATAGTTATCACTAATTAAGAGAGTTTCTTTTCTGTTATCTTTTTCAAGGTAAGTGATAAAAGAATATTTGTTAATGAAAAATCTTTCTATTCAATTTAATTCCTCTAACATTAAAGAATTATTTTCTAAAAAATTTCTATTAGTTATTTTAATTTCTATCCCAAGTGCAATTGTAGCTGATTATTTTAATATACCTTTAGCGTGGATGCTTGGTCCTATGCTTGCAGTTTCAATTGCAGCATTAAGTGGAATAAAAATCAAAATGCCAAAACTAGCTTTAAGTTCAATTTTATTAGTTCTTGGGCTTCATATTGGAAATTATATAGATCAAAATTTAATCAATCAGATGACTGAATGGGTGTGGACTTCAATAATAATGTTTGTCTATATTTTAATAAGTATTTTAATTGTATCAAAATATTTACAAAAATTTTCAGGCTATAATGTCAAAACTTCTATTTTTTCAGCAGCACCAGGCGCTTTAGGGCCGTTAATGATATTGGCTGAACATGAAAAATCTGACTTATCGCAAGTTGCTACATCACATTTAATTAGATTAATCATAATAATAACTGTCATTCCTTTTTTTGTTGTTAGCTATTCAACAAATGAGGCTCTAACAATTGAAAAATTTAATTATCTTGATCAAAATCATTTTCATCTTTTAATTCTTTTAATAGGTTCAATATTATTAATTTTCTTATTTGATAAAATTGGTGTGCCTGCTGCATTATTATCCGGGACATTAGTTGCAAGTGGAATTTTACAAATATCTGGCGTTGCTTCCTACAAACTGCCAGACGAAAGTATAAATTTTTGTTTGCTTATTTTAGGTGCCTCTGTTGGTTGTCGTTTTGCTGACAAATCACTAAAGGAAGTTGCAAGTAATTCGTTCCATAGTTTGGTTGCAACTGTAATACTTGTTACTCTTGGATTATTAGCTGCAATTGTTGCCACATACTTTGTTGATACCAATTTCTTAACCCTACTCTTGTCTTTTTCTCCTGGTGGAATTTATGAGGTAGCAGTTATTGCAATAGCTTTTGATTTAGATCCTAACTTTGTAGCATTTCATCATATTATTAGATTGCTGATGATACTGTTTACCATTCCTATAATATTGAAAATTATTGGTAAGAAATTAAATTAATATTTTTTCCAAAACTTTAGCTGCACTTAGTTTTTCTAAATCATCCACCTGTATTGCTTTAAAGTTTTCTCGCTCAATACTAACCTTGTAGGCAGTTGTATGTTTACCAAATAAAGTTAATCCTTTTGCACTAAGGTGTGAGGAGATATGAGCTGGACCCGTGTCATTTGCAATAACAAATGAGCTTTCTTTAATCAAACTTGCTAGCTGCGATATATCAAGGGCTTTACCTTTATCTAAAACTGAAACAGCCCTAATGTTTTTTGCATCATCAATTTCTGATGGTCCTGGAGCTACTACAACTTTAATTTGTTCACCGTATTTATTGTTAATCAATTTTATTAGTTCATTGTAATGGGGCCATTTTTTATGAGTTAGATGAGCTGAACAAAAAGGAAATAAAACAATATATTTATCTAAATTAAATTCTTGTTTAATATTATCAATGTTAGTTACAGCCCAACTAAAGTTTGGTTTCATGGTGTGCTCAGTTTTAATTTCAGAAGTTTTTAGTTGATGATCAAATCTATCTAGAACAGGATTTTTATCAAATTCTTCTTTTGAGATATTATTTGGCAAGGTGGTTTCTGAACTAGACCAAGTATTAAAATTTGCTTTTGGAAATAAAATATTTTTATAGAATTTTGTTCTAGATGAGTTTTGTAAATCATAAACTTTTTTTATCTTTAGTTTTTTTAAAGTTCTCATCAATAAATATAGATAAATTAGATTAAACCTTGATAGACGCTTATCTAAAATAACACTGTGAACATGTGGGTTTTTTTTAAATAATTCAAAATAAGGTTTTGTTGTTAATATATGTATTTGATCTTCAGGGTAGTTTTCAGAAATATCTTGAATTGCTCCACAAGCTTGGGCTATATCTCCTAAAGAACCATGTTTGATAACTAAAATATTAGACATATTTCTAACAACTTAACATAGTATAAATTTTTATGAATAAAATTCTAGTTGAAGTATCAGTCGGTGAACTTTTAGATAAAATTTCTATTTTAGAGATTAAACAAGAAAAAATTAAAGATCCTGAAAAACTAAAATTTATTAATGATGAACACGGTATTTTAAAAGATCAATTAGATAATAATGTTAAATCTGATGAAAAACTTAATACTCTTTTTCAATCCCTAAAAGATATTAATGCAAAATTATGGGTGATTGAAGATGATAAAAGGTTATGTGAAAAAAATTCTGATTTTACTGAAAACTTTATAAAACTATCAAGAGATATTCATTTTTTAAATGATGATCGTGCTAAGATAAAGTTAGAGATGAACAATCACACGGGCTCTAAGATTAAAGAGATTAAAGAATACACTTCTTATTGAAAACTATATTTTTTTTCTAAATATTTTATCAAGTTGTGAATAATAAAAGTCATAAATAAATAAATTCCACCTGCTAAAAGAAATACCTCTAACGGTTTGTAAGTGGTTGATACAATGTGTTTTGCAACACCCGTGATATCCATTAATGTTACAGTGCTTGCAAGGGATGTACCCTTCATCATTAATATAATTTCATTACCGTAGGCTGGTAAAGATTGTCTAATCGCTACTGGAATTTGAATTTTATATAAAATAATTTTATTTGATATCCCCAGACTTTTACCAGCTTCTATAATTCCAGGTTTAATAGTTTGAAAAGCAGATCTTAAAATTTCTGAAGTATAAGCTCCTGTATTTAAAGCAAATGCAATAATTGCACACCAATAAGGTTCTTTTAATATTACCCAAAGAAAAGTTGATCTTAACCACTCAATTTGTCCAAGACCATAATAAATTATAAATATTTGAACCAATAAAGGAGTTCCTCTAAATAAATAAGAATACCCGTAGGCAAACTTATTTATAAATGGGTTTTTATTTAATCTTAAAACTGCAAATAAAAATCCAATAAATAAACCTATGATTAAAGATGCCGATAATAATTTTAAAGTTATAACTGCTGCACTAAGTAGTTTTGGCAAACTTGTTATCATTAAATCAAAATCCATTAAAAGCCCCTACTATACTTAACTTCAAGTCTGTTAATCAATTTCATGCTCAAAAATGTTAGCATCAAATATAAAACTGCAGCAAAACAATAAAAGAATAAAGGATCTCTAGTAGAGCCTGCTGCAATATAGGATTGTCTCATGATCTCAACTAAACCTGTAACTGATATTAAAGATGTGTCTTTTAAGGTGATTTGCCAAACGTTACTTAAGTTTGGAATGGCAAGTCTTAACATTTGAGGTAAAATTATTTTATAAAATTGTACAAATTTACTAACACCTAAAACTTTGGCAGCTTCAAATTGACCTTTGTCTATTGATTGAATAGCACCTCTAAATACTTCTGTTGAATAAGCTCCTGATATAATACCGATTGCAACTGAACCCGTAATAAATGCATTAATTTCTATGTATTCAAAGTATCCAAAAATTGAAGCAACGTACATTATGGCTCCACTACCTCCAAAAAAGAATAGGTAAATTACTAATAATTCTGGAACACCTCTGATTACAGTGGTGTAAGTATTTCCAATAAAATTTAGAAATTTATTATTTGATAATTTAAGTGGCGTAAAGATTAATGAAAATAAAAAACCAATTAACATTGCAGTAACTGCTACTGCAACTGTCATTAGAGTTGCATAAAACAACTCGTCTCCCCAGCCTGTTTTTCCGAAAGTTAAAAGATCCATATAGAAAGGGCGGCTAAATTAATAGCCGCCTTTTCAAAATATTAATTACATAGAAGCGTCAAAACCAAAATGCTTGATCGCAAGTCTACTAATAACTCCATCTTTTCTTGCTTGATCAATGGCTTTATTAAAAGCATTTAAAAGTTCAGCATCTCTTACACCAAGAGTTCCACCTAGTTGAGAAGCCTGTCTTAATCCAACTCCAACACCATTACCAAAAGCACCACCTGAAAAAGTCGGTCCAACTAACACAACAGATTTTCCAGATTTTTCAGCATAATCGGTAAAAGCTACAGCAGCTGCCAAAGCAACATCACATCTTCCAGATGTTAAGTCTAAATTAACCTCATCTTGCGTTTTATAAGTTCTAACATTTACTTTCCCTACATCACCAGATTCTAAAAAGTTTTGGTGGATAGTTCCAGTTTGTGTACAAACAGTTTTTCCAGCCAAAGCCTTAGTAATAGTTTTTAAAGCTTTTTTAGCATCACTGCTTGGTTTTGAAAGACTAATACCTACAGGAGTGTTCATACCTTCAAGACTTGATCCTTTCATAACTGCGAGCGCAGCAACTTCATCAGCATAACCCTGCGAAAATGTTATAACTTTTTTTCTCTCATCAGTTATTGACATTCCAGCCATTATTGCATCAAACTTTCTCATTTGAAGAGCAGGTATCATACCATCCCAATCTTGCTCAACAACTTCGCACTGTCTTCCAATGTATCTACAAAGTGAATAAGCTAACTCAACTTCAAATCCAATTAATTTTCCTGAAGCATCTTTAGAGTTCCATGGTGGGTATGCACCCTCTGTTCCAATCCTAATTTTATCAGAAGCATAAACATTTCCAATAATTAATAAAGAAGCTAGAACAGTTAAAATTGTTTTTTTAAATATATTCATTTTTCCTCCATAATTTTAGGGGAGAAATCCCCCTTTAAAGATATTTATTTCACAAATTTAATACTTTAAAAAGAAAATTTTAGTGATTAATTGATGATGAGAAGTTCCAAGAACAGTCAAAACTTGGGATATAAACCCTATCTAGAGTTGTGTTGCCAAAATTCTTATTAAAAACATCAAGCCATTTTTTAACTTGTTCTGGTTTTTTGTCTTGGCTACCAACTTGAGCTGTAATTACACCGTTGGGTTTCAATATTCTAATTAACGAATCCATATTTTTTGCTGCTAAATCTATACAAAATTGATCATCATTAAGATCAACAAAAATTTTATCGTACTTGTCATCTTCAACAGCTTTAATGCTTTCAAAGGCATCACCCCAAATACATTTAACTGAATTTTTTTCAGTAGACTTTTTTCCAATACTTCCTAAGTGTTTATTGCAAACATCAACCACTTCTTGATCCAGTTCATACCAATCAATAAAATCAAAACCTTTAGCCATGCATTCTCTTGCAACACCACCATCTCCTCCTCCAATGATTGCAGCCGTTCCCATATCTTTGTTTAACTTTAATGCAGCATTAACAAAAGTTGAGCTGTATAAAGCTTCATCATTAGTCGCCACTTGTATTTCATTGTCTATAAAAAGTGATTTTCCAAATTGCTCTAGGTCTAATATTTCTATGTGTTGACCAACTTTAGATTTAAAATCTTCCAAAACTTCATTTACCACATAAGACTTTTGTAATCCTGGGGAGCTATAAATGTCATGATACAAAGATTTAGTATCTCTATTAAATTCCTTTTTGATAATTCTTTTGTGTTTAAATTCTTTTCTAATAATATCTAAAGCTATTGATGGACTTACTTTTCCACATGTAAAAAAATCAAAACTTATAATTCCTTTTTCTGGAAATGTATGAAAGCTCATATGACTTTCGCCTAATAATGCAAGTATGGTGAAACCTTGGGGTTCAAATTTATATTTTGAAATTTCAAGGACTGTTACTTCTGCAGCTTTTGCTATTTTATGAATAACACTTTCAAATAATGACGGGTCATATTCTTGAGTAGTGCCAATAATATCTAAAGTTACGTGCTCTCCTACTTTAGTCATAAATTAATTCCTTTTATAGTTTCGTACTTTATTTTAAAAGTTACAGATATTTAATGGAATAATTCGATTATGGCAAATATTTTAAGTTTTTTTACTACTTATTTATCTTTCACTTTTTATTTTATCCTTACAAAACTCTCTAGCTTTATCTAAGTCTGTAATTTTAGACTCTGACAACTTTTGGCTGCCTGCTAAACAGGCATCTACTGCTCTTTTTAGGTTATAATCACTAAAATTTAAAACAACAACCATTGCTAGTATTATAAAAATTGCTATTAAAATATTTTTAATCATTTAATTCATATCTTGCATTAATTGTTACACACTATCAATAAAATTTGAAAAAGCTTTTGAGGCTATTTTTAAATTTTCATTCCAATCAACATCTGCATTTTTATCAGCATTATCAGAGATATATTTAAAGCATTTGAATTCAATTTTTTCAAGTTTGCAAACTTTGGCAATGGCGTAAGCCTCCATGTCAACTACATCAACATTCATATCTATTTTTTTATTAACAAAACTATCACCTGATCCACAAGAGTAGCCCGAATCAGAGGTAATAATTTCTTTCATCTTATCATACGGTGTTTCTCCTAATTCAAAATTTAAATTCCTAACATCCATATCTCTCTGATAAAATTTTGTACACTCGACGATTCCCCTTAAATCACTATTAATTGCTCCAGCTGTTCCATAGTTAATAACTAGTTTGGGTTTATAAATATTGATCAATTTTAAACAATTGTATGTTGCATTAATCTTTCCCACTCCTGTATGGTAGAAGTAATCTAACCCAACAGTTTCTTCTTTAATTGCTGCAAGAAATAATTTGGTCATAGATTTTTTTTATTAAAGATATAAATATATTAATAGCATGGATTTAAAAGATTATATTAGATCAATTCCTGATTATCCAAAAAAAGGAATTTTATTCAGAGATATATCGACTCTGATTAAAAATGAGAAAGCATTTGCAGAATCTATCAACCAAATAATTGAAAGGTCAAAAAAATACAAAATAGACAAAATTGCTGCTATAGAATCTAGAGGTTTTGTTTTTGCGTCTGCAGTTTCTTATGTGCTTAAAAAACCCTTTATAATGCTTAGAAAAAAAAATAAATTACCTGCTGAAACTCATTCAGTTAATTTTGAGTTAGAGTATGGAACTGCTACTATTGAGATTCACAAAGACTCAATCAGTAAAGGTGATTCAGTTTTAATTATTGACGATCTTATAGCGACTGGTGGTACTGCAGAAGCAGCTGCAAAACTAATTGAAATGTCAGGTGGGCACGTTGCCGCTTTTATTTTCGCAATTAATCTTTTTGATTTAGATGGGTGCAGTAATTTAATTAAAAAAAATTACAAAGTAGAAAATTTAATTGAATTCCCAGGTCATTAAAATTTTAAACTTTTGGCCTATACCAAGATTTTTTACCCACCATTGCATTGACTAAACCTAAAAATCTCATTTTGTATATTTTTCTCTTATATCCATTACAGGTTAATAAATAATAAATAAATTTAATTTTAGAAGAAACTAATGTTGGTAAAGTTTTTAATAGAGCATTAATATACCCATAATGTTTTTGATTAAAATAAAATTTTGACCACATCCAATGCCAATTTCTAGAATACTCAATTTCATCTTTAAATAAACCAGAAGGAGATTTTCCACCCAAATGATTAATTTTAGCTGTTTTTAAAACATAAATTTTTTTCATTTCTTTTTTTTTTCTAAGACATAAATCATCATTTTCTAAAAATAAGAAAAAATTTTCATCAAAATAAAGGTGGTCTTCAAAACTTTTTTTATTAATTAACATTGCAAAACCATCCACTGAATCTACATCTAAGTAATCAAGCTCATTATTAATTGAATTAATATTTTTAATTATATAATTAGGATATTTAATATTATCAGAAATAGGTGCCAAAATAGAGTAATCATTTATTTTTGCTGTAAAATTAATCATCTTTTGGATTGTGCTACTTTCAAATTTAACATCTGGATTAATAACAAAAGCATAGTCTGTTTTGCACATTTTTATTCCTTTATTGTTAGCAGCGCCCATTCCTATATTTTTCTGAATAACTATTGTAATCCCAGGATATTCTTTTTCTAATTTTCTTTTAATCTTTTCATCTCCTGAATTTTCAATAATAATTATTTTAGAATTTTTTGGTAGTGAATTTATGCATTCATTGATGATGTGTTCACTTTTAAAGGTAACGATAATAAATGTTAAATTATTAAAACTTAAGGACATGTTTGATATAAAATACTATATACTTACTATATCTATTAATGTAAAAAAAAATATGCATAAAATTATTGTAACAGGTGGTTTGGGGTTTATTGGAAGTAACCTTATTAAGCTGTTATTGAAAAATAAATTCAATGTTACCAATATAGATAAAGTAACTTATTCTTCTAATTTTTATAATACGAAAGAATTTCATGGTCATAAAAACTATAAATTTATTAAATGTGATCTTAATGATAAATTAAAGCTAGGTAAAATCATATACAAATTTAAACCTGCTGGTATTTTTAATTTAGCTGCAGAAACACATGTTGACAGATCAATTGATGAGCCTGCTAGTTTTATTAATAGTAATATTGTTGGTGTTTTTAATTTACTTGAAATCTTTAGGGATTATTCTAAATTTAATAAAAAAACTAAACTGATTCATATTTCAACCGATGAAGTTTACGGCGATATATTAAAAGGTAGGTCTAATGAAAATTTCCCCTACAGACCAAGCTCACCTTATGCTGCTAGTAAGGCCTCATCTGACCATTTAGTTTCATCCTATGTTAGAACATATGGAATTCCGGCAATTGTAACCAATTGTTCAAATAACTACGGTCCCAAGCAACATCCAGAAAAGCTTATTCCTAAGTTAATTTATAATATACTTAATAATAAAAGTTTGCCCATCTATGGAAATGGAAAAAATTCCAGAGAATGGATTTATGTAGATGATCACTGTGAGGCTTTAGTTAAAGTTTATAAAAAAGGTAGAGTTGGTGAATTTTATAATATTGGATCTAATAAAAATTTTAACAACCTAGAAATTTGTAAATCTTTAATTAAAATAGCAAAAGAACAAATTAAAATAGGTACAAAAGTTAAAATTAAATTTGTAAAAGATAGACCTGGTCATGATGTAAGATATGCACTTGATAGTAAAAAAATATTTAATGAATTAAATTGGAAAACTAAAATGAACTTTAATACTGGGCTAGAAAAAACATTTTTATGGTATCTTCTAAATAATAACTATTATAAATCCGTATCAAAAAATGATATTGTCAAAAGAATAGGAAAAATATAATGATTAAAAAAGGAATTATTTTAGCTGGCGGAAAAGGAACAAGGATGAGTCCTTTAACAAAATCTGTTAATAAACAACTTTTACCTATTTATGATAAACCTTTAATTTTTTATCCTTTATCAATACTAATGCTTGCAAAAATTAAGGATATACTAATCATCGTTAATAAAGGACAGCTTGAACAATATAAGAAATTATTACCTAATGGAAAAAATTTAGGTATTAAAATTACCTATATGGAGCAGGATTCGCCCAGAGGTCTACCTGATGCATTTATTCTAGGAGAAAAATTTATTGGTAAAGAGAAAGTAGCAATGATTTTAGGCGATAATTTTTTTTATGGACAAAACTTAACCTCTATACTGATAAAATCTACAAATATAAAGAATGGTGCAAAGATACTACTACATAAGGTTAGAAATCCAGAATTATTTGGCGTTGCAAAGGTTGATAAGAGAAAAAAAATAACACACTTAAAAGAAAAACCTAAAAAATTCTTATCTAACGATGCAATAACAGGATTATATTTTTTTGATAATAAGGTAATTAACTACTCAAAAAAATTAAAACCGTCTAAAAGAGGAGAAATTGAAATTATTGACTTACTAATGAGGTACAAAAAAAATAATCAATTAACTGCAAATTATATTGGGCGTGGTGGTGCATGGTTGGATACTGGCTCTATCGAAGATTACTACAAAACAATTGCTTTTGTACAAGCTGTAGAAAATAGACAAGGTCTTAAAATTGCCTGTATTGAAGAAATTGCGCTTTTAAACAAATGGATAAAAAAAAAACATATAACAAATTCAATCAAATTTTACGGAAATTGTGATTATTCAAAATACTTAAAAAAATTAATATCTAAATGATAATTAAAACAAAGATAAAAGACTTACTAATAATAAAAAATAAAAAATTTTCTGATTCAAGGGGGTATTTTAAAGAATTGTCCAGAGAAAAAGAAATAAATATTAACCTGCCATTTACAGTTATGTCATATTCGAAAAAAAATGTAATTAGAGGTCTTCATATCCAAACGCAACAATCACAAGGAAAATTTGTATCTGTCTTAAAAGGTAGAATATTTGATATAGTTTTAGATTTAAGAAAGAACTCTAAAACATTTGGAAAAATAGTGTCAACTATTTTGAGTGAAAAAAATGCTAAGTCAATATATATACCCCCAGGATTTGCTCATGGATTTTGCGCGCTAGATAAAGAAAACTATGTGATTTATAGCTGCACAAAATATAGAAATGCACAATCTGAGATGGGTATTAAATATAATGACAAAGAATTAAATATCAACTGGCCTGTTAAAAAACCAATTATCTCAACAAAAGACAATAATAATATTTCTTTTCAAGATTTTATAAATAAATTTTAATATGAATTCAAAAATTTTAGTAACAGGAGGTAATGGAAGATTTGCCACTGTGCTAAAAAAAGAAAATAAAAAATTAAATTTAGTTTTTGCTTCTAAAAAACAGTGTAATATTTTAAATTTAAAATCAATTGAGAGTGCTGTTAGAGCATTTAAACCAAAAATTATTTTACATTGTGCCGGATTATCAAGACCTATGGATATTCACTATAAAAATATTAAAAAAAGTATAGATATTAATATTATAGGAACGGCCAATATCACGAAAGTGTGTGAGGCAAATAAAATAAAGTTGATATATTTTTCTACTGGCTATGTTTATGAAGGAAAAAAAGGAAACTACTCAGAGCATGATTCAGTTAAACCGTTTAATAACTATGGCTTGTCGAAATTAGGCGGTGAATGTGCTGTGTCAATGTATTCTAATTCTTTAATTTTAAGAATCACTATGACTGAAAAACCATTTCTATACAAAACTGCCTATACTAATTTAAAAAGTAATTTTATGTTTCATGAACAATTGGTAAAAATTTTACCTGAATTAATTAAAAAAAAGGGAATTATAAATGTTGGTGGACCATCACAATCTGTTTATAATTTTGCCAAAAAAACCAATCCTAAAGTTATAAAAAGTTATGCAAAAGAAAGACCTAATTTCCCTCTAAATCAAACCATGGATTTAAAAAAATTAAAAAAAATTATTACGTGGTAGCGGGAAGTGGAATCGAACCACTGACCTCAGGCTTATGAGTCCTGCGCTCTAACCGACTGAGCTACCCCGCCACTTAATTATCGTTGTTTTATAATAGATTTTATTTTCTGTCCAATCAAGTATTTGCCTATTTTTCTAACTCACTGTGCCTATAGTGTGCCAAGAATACGTGTAGGGAGGTTCCTGCAGACTCACAGTGAGAAATAGATTTATACGTTTAGAAAACACAATCAAAATCACTAAAGATTTTTCAATAGATCAAAATCCTAAACAGAGTCTAAATGTAATACTTAAAAAGCTAAATCTGAACTATCAACTTTTATCAATTCTTTACCCTGTACGTTAATCGTACATATCGTGTCAAACTCTTGTTGGGCCTGAATAGCAAAACCGCTATTAATATGGATAAATGTATAAAATAATCCCTCACTTTCTTCCATTTCCTCTAAAAATTCATTTATCTCTTCATTTGGACTCTCAAAGCTATTAAAAGTCTTCACAACATAGAAGTTCTCTTCGTCTATTAATGTTGTTCCTAAATAATGATCATACGAATAAAGTTTTAATCCCTGAGAAAATTTTTTTAGTTCTTTGTCTGTTGCAAACAACTTTTTCAACATATTAAGAATTTTTTTAGATTGTTTTTTATCTTCAATTTTAATTGGTAATAAAGTTTTTCCATAAATACTTAATGAGAGAAATGAATCGGATACCATTTCTTTAAAAAAAGGTTCAAAATTTTTGAATTCTTTTTTAAAATCTTTATCCATATCTGGAGAATAATTTATTTTAACTTTTCCTTTAGTTAATTTTCCTTTTGAGTTTATCTTAGCATCAATCTTTAGATACATACTTCCATCGTCCCCAAAATTAAAAACACCTTCAGATCTCAATACTTTAGAGTTAACAACTTTTGAACTGAATATCATGTTATAATCATCAGCATCAGCTTCACATTTTATAGAGTAATTTTCATCAATTTTTATTATATCTGTTTCTTCAAAAGCTTTTTTTACTGAAATATTTAAATCAGGTTCCTCAGCAAAAGAAGAAGGGTTCAACAACAAACCCAGAACAACAATCCCTAAAATCTTTTTCATGGGAAAGACTTTCTCACTGTGTCATGTGTGTGTCAAGAAATGTTGAGAAGTGAAATAAGGTACACAGAACAGGAATCCCGACCGCTGACCTTAGGCTTATGAGTCCTGCGCTCTAACCGACTGAGCTACCCCGCCACTTAATTATTGTTGTTTTATAATAGATTTTATTTTTAGTCTATCAAGTATTTGCGTATTTTCTTAGCTGACTGTGTCCTATGTGTGTCAAGGATACGTCTTACGAGGTTCCTGCGGACTCTATACTTCTATTTTTTTATGTTTGTAAGATATTTCCTTTTACTGACCCACAAACATTCTCCATAGAATTTAAAATCATCTTTTTTGTACCATGCAGTTCCTGTTAAGTATGGACTAGAATTACGGTCAAATTTTTCTTTATTTTTATATCTTAAAAGAAAATACTGAAAAGCAAAAGGTGATTTTTTCTTTTTTTTTTTTAACTTTATCTCTAAACCATCTTTAAAATCAACAGAGTCAAAATTTTGAGTTTTTACTTTTCCAATTTTATATTGTGAGTTATTTGCAGTGTCTACAAATGCATTTATTGTAACTTCTGATTTTTCTTCATTTATCTTCAAATCAAAAAAAGCAAACATATTTTTATTTATTAAGGGGTACTTTGATTTCTCAACAGAATGCATGGCACATCTATAATACGCTTCTTCAGATGAATAAACATTTCCACTTAGCAGTAAACTCAGAACAATAATACCCAGAATTTTTTTCATTAAAAATATATTGTCACTGTGTCATGTGTGTGTCAAGAAATGTTGAGAAGTGAAATAAGGTACACAGAACAGGAATCCCGACCACTGACCTCAGGCTTATGAGTCCTGCGCTCTAACCGACTGAGCTACCCCGCCACATAATTATTGTTGATTTATAATAGATATTATTTTTAGTGCAATCAAGTATTTGCCCGTTTTCCCTACTCATTGTACCTATAGTGTGCCAAGGATATATGGCTTTTTAGTGTGCCAAGATTATTATAACGTATAGAAAAATGAGTAAACCAATCAACCTACTAAAACTTTCGTGGATAATTTTCTCTGTTGTATCAGTTGGATTTTTAATATCTTTTGGAGTAACCAGCTATCAAAGTAAAGTTGTTGATGAGCCTAATTGGATGCTATGTGAGGCAGACAAAGGGTTGAAAAAACCTCAGTATATAAAATTCCATAATACAAAAAAGGTTATTTATAATATTTATCAACAGAGGTGGGTAGAGGATATGGCATCTATGGACGTCATTAATTCAAAGGGAAAAGAAGCTAGACCTACTATAGAGATACATGAAGATAAGACTCGGTTCACTAAAACTATTTATAAAAGAAAACAGTTTCTTATTTTTGTTTCAGATAAGTATTATGTTTTTTATAAAGAAATAGACGATAATTTTTTTTGGTCTTCAGAGGTATCTAAAGCAACAGCTCAACATATAATAATAAAAAGAGATGACCTTACTATGCTAGATTACAAAAATGAGTGGGTAAAAGCTCTACGTAGAAATAAAAAATATACAGATGTGGTAATAGATAAATTGTTTAAAGAAGCTGATGGTTATTTCAATTCTTATGAGGACATTTTATTTTCCAATGGTACAAGTGTAAAAACACAAAGATTGTTAAATGTTTTTCAATGTAAAGAAACAGCAGCTGTTAAAGCTAAAATTTAAGCTAACCAGCGACTATCCTGCATATAGCCACTCAATTTAAGATTTGGTAGGGTTTTATTATGGCTACATTAGATGGAATTATTGAACCAATATATTTTTTGATTACCTCAATATCATTTATAATATTAAGTGTAATTCAATATAAAAAATTTGGGAAAACTAGGGAAACAATTTATCTCGCAGGCTTATCATTTTTTTTCTTATGTAGTTACATTGCTATAATTTTGAAAGTTTAAAACTATAAGCTTCATGGATAGAGTGCCATAGTTTACTTGTGTTTACTTTACTCATAAAATGAAATTAATCTCTAAAATTTACAAATTCAATTGGGAGACCAATATCAATGGCCTCGATTGCAGATATTGCTTCTTGAAGATCATCTCTCTTTTTTCCTTCAGCTCTTAATTCTTCTCCTTGAATTTTAATCTGTATTTTAAGTTTTAGTTTTTTTATGTCAGAAATAATTTTTTTTGCATTTTCTTGGCTAATACCTTCCTCTAATTCACTAACTTGTCTAATGGTTGCACCTGCGGCACTTTCCGAATTTTTAATAACTATTACTCTTGGATCTACTTTTCTTCTTATAAGATGAATTTGTAGTAATTCATTTGCTTGTTTTAATTTTAACTCATCTGGCGCTAGCATAGTAATTATCTTATCTTTTCTTTCAATTGAAATATTGAGTCCTTTAAAATCATATCGATTACCAATTTCTCTTAAACAATTGGCAAGAGCGTTATCAAATTCTTGATAATTAATTTTACTTATTACATCAAATGATGGCATAATTTTATTATTATTTTATACAATAATGTATTTTTTAAAAGGTATATATTATTTAAAATTTAATCTTTTTTAAAAAAATCTGCTTAGCAGTTACTGCTACGATTTTTAGAGTGTTTTCATTGACAACATTATTTATCGCTCTTATTCGTATTTCTAATTTGTGTCCATCTAATTTCCAAAAATAGTCATCACAAATAATAATACCATCTTCTTTTAAAAATTTAAGAGCATTATTTAAATTTTTTTTCACCTGATAGTATTTATGGTGTCCGTCTATATAAATTATATCAAGAATTTAGAGTACGTAGAATAAGAGTAATGATTAAAGGATAGTTAACACTGACATCAGGTTTATGAATCACGCACTCTAGCCAACATATCTAAACTCCCCCAATAATTATTGTTGATTTGTAAAAGATTTCTATTTTTATACAATCAGGTTTTGATAATATAATTATCTTATAATTGTTATAAAAATTCCCATAAGACTTACTACCAAAACTCCTAAGCTAAAAAAAATAACTTTTTGCTTTATCTCTTCTTTTTTTTCTATTTTAACTCGATTTAGTAATATGTTTATATCAACTTTTATTTTTGGATTAGTATATTGTGATCGAGATATTTTTTTACTTTTAAAGTCTTCATTTATTGATTTATAGTTATAAAAAATATTTCTATGCATAACATAATTTAATCATCAATTATTTATTTGGCAACTAAAATTATAAAAGTCTAGCCTTTTTATTTTTTAATGGAGATATCTCTACAACAGCTGGATACTTTTGTTTAGCAACCTCTATATATAGATTCATCTTAACTAATTCTTCGTTAGAGTATTCTGAATTTATGTAACCAAATGATAAATTCTTCTTATAGTTAAAAGAATAATTTCCAGATGTTGTTCTACCAATTATCTTTTCATCTAGATAAATTGGTTCCTCGTGTAACAATAAAGGATAACCTGCGTTGTTATCTTTTAATGAAAGCATAATAAATCTCTTATGTTGTTTTTTATTTTTAATTCTTAATAAATTTTCTTTACCAATAAAATTAATGTCTTTTTTGTAACTAATTGTAAAATTTAATCCTGCTTCATATTGATTTTCTTCTGGAGAAATATCATGTCCCCAATGTAAAAAACCACTTTCCATTCTCATTGTATCCATTGCATGTGATCCACAATGAGACAAGTTATGGTTTTTCCCTTCTTCTATAATTAGTTGGTAAATTTCTTTAGCATCTTTAGGCCTTAAATAGATTTCAAAACCTAATTCTCCAACATAAGATAATCTTTGAGCCCAAACTTTTTTTGAACTAATTTCAATATATTTACCTGTACCAAATTTAAATAATTCATTTGAAAAATTATCATTTGATATTTTAGAAATTAAATTTCTACTCTTTGGACCAAAAATTCCCAAACAAATTAGTTTATCAGTTATGTCTTTAAATTCTACCTTGCTTGATAAATGTTTTAAAATATGTGCTTTATCATGCGTTCTTGTTGCAGCTGAACTAACAATTCTAAAATGGTTTTTTTTTATACAAATAACAGTTAAATCAGTTTCAATTCCACCCATCTCATTAAGCATTTGAGTGTAAGTAGATCTTCCAATTTCATTTTTAATATTAGCAGTACATATTCTTTGTAATTCATTATGAGCTTCTTTACCTTTTAATTCATATTTTGAAAATGGAGATAATTCATACAAACCAACATTGGTAATTGTATTTTTTGTTTCAAATTCAACAGATGGGTACCAGTTTTGATAATCAAAACTGTATGTGTATTCTGGTCTTTCTCTATTTAATGCGTACCACATTGGTCTTTCATACTCACCAGACACACCAAAACATGCTCCAGCTTTTTTTAATTGATTGTGGTAAGGGAGTAATCTTTGATTTCGAGCTGTATTATGCTGTTTATATGGCCAATGCATTCCATATAAATCACCTAGCGTTTCTGTAACTCTTTCCATAATAAACTTTTTAGATGAATGAAATTTTTGAAACCGTTTTATATCTAGTGAAAATAAATCTTCACTCATATACCCGTTTATCATCCACTCTGCAGTAACTCTTCCAGCTCCGCCTGAGCTTGCTATGCCGATACTATTAAATCCACAGCAAGTAAAAAGGTTATTCACTTCTGGGGCTTCTCCTAAAAGATATTGAGTATCTGGTGTAAACGACTCTGGACCTGAAAAAAATTTTCTAATTCCAGCAGTTTCTAACATTGGCAATCTTTGAAATGATTTTTCTAGGTAGGGCTCAAAGTGATCAAAATCATCTGGAAACTCTCCAAAAGAAAAATCCTCCGGAACAACTCCCTTGTCTTTAAAAGCAGGTTTTGCATTAGGTTCAAATATTCCAACTAATATTTTCCCAGCATCTTCTTTTAAATAAAGACATGAATTATAGTCTCTTAAAACTGGTAAATTTTTAGGTAATTTATCAATTGGTTCTGTGATTATATAAAAATGTTCATTTGGATATAATGGAATACTTACACCAATATCTTCTCCGATTTGTCTCGACCACATTCCAGTTGCAATTACAACGTATTCACAATCTATCTTTCCAAATTTAGTTTGAACACCAATAATTTTCTTGTCTTTAACCAATATTTTTTCAACAGGAGTTTTCTCAAATATCTGAGCCCCTTCCATTTTTGCAGCTTTAGCTAATACATTGGTAATTCCTATAGGATCTGCCTGACCATCTTCTGGCATATAAACTCCACCTAAAATGTCAGCATCATTTATAACGGGATAGAGTTCTTTTATTCTTTTTTTGTTAACACTTTCAACATTAACATCAAATAATTGTGCAGCTGTTGCTTGTCTTAATAACTCTTGCAACCTTTCTGGAGTGCTTGCAACTGTAATTGCCCCATTTTGTTTTAAACCAGTTGATAATCCTGTTTTTTTTTCTAATTCTTTATAAAGATTTAAGGAATATTTTCTAAGACGTGTAATAGTAGACGACGCTCCTAATTGACCAACAAGACCAGCTGCATGCCAAGTTGTGCCTGAGGTTAGCTGATCTCTTTCAAGAAGAATTGTATCTTTCCAGCCAAATTTTGCTAAATGATAAGCAACAGAACAACCCGCAATACCCCCTCCGATCACAACGACTTTTGTACTTTTTGGAATTTCTTTACTCATGTGTAGTGTATTATATTAATATACATATATATATTAATAAATTTTAAAATTATAATGAAAATATTAATTACTGGCTCATCTGGATTCATTGGCTTTCATCTTTCAAAACTACTCCTTGAGAGAGGATATAAGGTGCACGGTTATGATTCCATGAATAATTATTATGATGTAACTCTAAAAAAAGCTCGATTAGGTATTCTAAAAAAATATAAAAATTTTTCATTTTCTAAAAATAAATTAGAAGATAAAAAAAATGTAGATAAAATATTTAATAAATTTAATCCAAGTATAGTTATCCATTTAGCAGCTCAAGCAGGAGTTAGGTATAGTATTGAGAATCCTAGAGTGTATTTAGATTCTAATATAACTGGCACTTATAATATTATAGAAGCCTCCCATAAGATAAAAGTTAAACATCTTATTATGGCCTCAAGTTCTTCTGTTTATGGTTCAAATAAAAAAATTCCATTCAAGGAGACTGATAAAACAGAAACACAACTCAGTATTTATGCTGCAACAAAAAAATCTAACGAAAGTATGGCACATGCATATTCAAATATATGGAAAATACCAATAACAATGTTGCGTTTTTTTACTGTGTATGGGCCATGGGGAAGACCTGATATGGCACTATTCAAATTTACAAAAGGAATACAAAACAACAAAAAAATTGATGTTTATAATAAAGGTAGGATGTACAGAGATTTTACTTATATTGATGACATTGTGAATGGTATTCATTTAATTATTAAAAAAGCTCCAAACCCCAAACAATTAGGTAAATTTAAAGATGATAGTCTTTCTCATGTAGCACCATTTAGAATTTTAAATATTGGGAATACAAAGAAAGTTTATTTATTGAATTTTATTAAACAGATAGAAACTGAATTAGGTAAAAAAGCTAAAAAAAAATTTTTAAATTTGCAAAAAGGTGATGTTAAACAAACTTTATCTAATTCAAATCTTTTAAAATCTATAACAGGGTACAATCCTACTACTAATTATAAAATTGGAATTAAAAAATTTTTAGAATGGTATAAAAATTATTATAAATTATAATATTCTTTTAAATTAAAATATTCTTTTTTAAAATTAAACAATGTCTAAATAATGTAAATTTTTTTGACCTTTTCTTAAGTACAATCTTTTTGTTGATTTTATTTCTTTTATTATCATTTAAAACTGACTTAATAGTTTTTAAAAAATCTATCTTTGAGTTTGATTTAAATAAATATCCACCATCCTTATCTATTATTTCCATTGGTCCATTAGGACAATTGCTGGAGACAACTTGACAATTATTATATCCTGCCTCAATGATAACAAATCCTGGGTCTTCCCACAAAGAAGTCAAGACTAAAGCCTCGCTTTTATTCATAAAATAATTAACGTTATTTGTAAAACTTAAAGTTAAAACTCTATCAGAGATATCTAATTTTTTAATTATATCCAAAAACTCAAGTTTCTGCTCACCCTCTCCAATAAATAAAAAGTATAAATCTCTATCTAAATTCATTATTTCAGGAATACATTTAAGATAAAAAAGAAAATTTTTTTGTTTTGTAAATCTTCCAATAGAAAGTAAAAATTTTTTATTTTCTACTATTTCTTTTATTCTATCATCTAGATTTATTTGGGTATTTTTTAAGACATTCATATCCTTTAAACTTATAACAGGGTCATGCAAAACACATAACTTGTCTCTTAAAAAATCATATCTACTTAAATCTTTAAAGGTATCTTCAGTGGGACATGTAATTTTAAAGACTTTTTTACAAGCTGCTTTCCATAGAATTTTTCTGAAAAATGTTAATCTTGGCAAACCAGAGATCCTTAAGATTAATTTGGTTTCATAATGTTTAAAAAGAAATAAAATTAAAGGTAAAGATGTTATCAAATGAATAATTAAAAACGCAGGTTTTTCATTTTTCAAAACTTTGTGTAATGGATTAAAAGATTTAAAAAAAATATACCAATAAGCCATTCTACTTCTTAAAAAACCATCTTTTTTGAAATTATTAAAAATAGAATTTTTATTTAAATGAATTAATTCGATATTTTTTTTTTTTAAAATATCAGAATAATCTTTCCATTCATGAACAGCATCAATAATAGTTGCTCTAAATAAATTTTTATTTAAATATTTATTAACTGAATAAGCTGAATTTATAACAGATTTAACAGTTGCAACTTTTGAAGTAAATGGTGACCAGTAAAAAACTTTTTTCATTATTTTATATCTAAATTGACAATATATAGTTTTAATATACATAAATATAAGTTTTTATGAAAAAAATTAAACCATGTGTTATAGGACTTGGATATGTTGGATTACCTGTTTTTTTAGCATTAAAAAAAAAATTTAAAACAGTAGGTTTTGATAATAATAAATTAAGAGTCAAGAATTTAAAAAAATATATCGATATTAATCAAGAGTTTGTAAAAAAAGAATTAAAATTAGAGAATAACTCTATTTATACGAATAATAGTCAGCATTTAAAAGAATGTAATTTTTATATAATTGCCGTACCAACACCCATTAAAAATAATAAGTTTCCAGAATTAAAATATATAAAATCTGCTTTTGAAAAGTTATCTAAATATATCAAAAAAGATGATATTATTTTTTTAGAGTCAACTGTCTATCCTGGAACCACTGAGGATTTTTGTAAAAAAATTTTGCTAAAAAAGAATATAAATTTTTATATTGGATATAGTTCAGAGAGAATAAATCCAGGTGATAAGGTGCATAATCTAAAAAATATTTCAAAAGTTGTCTCTATAAATACAAAAAATAAGGAAGTCTTATTTTTTGTGAAAAGAATATATAATTGTATTTCAAAAAAAATTATCCTATCAAACAAAGTTAAAGAAGCTGAACTTTCCAAGCTTATCGAAAATACTCAAAGAGATTTAAACATAGCGTTAATGAATGAAATAATGATTTTATGTCATAAAAAAAAATTAGATTTTCATGAGGTAATCAAGCTTGCAAAAACTAAGTGGAATTTTTTGAATTTCAATCCAGGTCTTGTTGGTGGACATTGCTTACCTGTTGATCCTTATTATTTGAGTTATTACGCTAATAAATCAAAATTTAAGACTAGTGTAACTTTAGCAGGAAGAAAAATTAACAATTATATGGAATATTTTATTTTTAAGAAAATAATTGATGAGCTTAAAAATATTGATGAAATTAATACAAAGAATATAGTTATATGTGG
>CAJQSG010000003.1 GCA_905612525.1 uncultured Candidatus Pelagibacter sp.
TTCCAGTTAAACACATTAAGGAAGTAACATATAAAAATATTAATAGTTTCATAAAAAAAAATTATACAAATATAGCAAATATTAAAAACACATATTGGGAAGACTCTAGCTTAAATATCTTAATACCAATGGCTGGTGCAGGAACTAGATTCGTAGATGCTGGATATATTTTTCCCAAACCTTTAATTGAAATTGATAGAAAACCAATGATCCAATGGGTGGTCGAAAGTTTGAATATAAAAGCAAATTATATTTTTATTATTCAAAAAAAACACCAGGAGAAATATAATATAAAGAGTGTTCTTCAAATTTTGAAACCAAATTGTAAAATAATTGAATTAGATGAAATTACAGAGGGTGCCGCTTGTACTACCTTATTAGCAAAAAAACTTATTAATAATAATAACCCATTAATAATCGCTAATTCAGATCAATATATTGAATGGAATAGTGCACAATCTATTTATAATTTTGTTACAAAAAAACTAGATGGAGCAATTTTAACATTTGAAGCAATACATCCAAAATGGTCTTACGCTAAGTGCAATGAAGATAACTTTGTAAAAGAAGTTGCTGAAAAAAAAGTAATTTCAAATAATGCTACAGCTGGAGTCTACTACTGGAATAAAGGCTCTGATTATGTAAAGTATGCAGAACAGATGATTAATAAGAACATTAGAGTTGGCAATGAATTTTATGTTTGCCCAGTTTTTAATGAAGCTATTCAAGATAAAAAAAAAATTAGTGATTTAGAGAATGGCAGTGAAGCGAATATAATTATAGAAGATAAAAAACCACCACATTATTAATTCTTAAAATATATCTATGACAAAAAAGTATGATGTTATCATAATAGGAGCTGGGGCAGCGGGCATGATGAGTGCCATAGTAGCTGGTAAAAGAGGTAGAAAAGTACTTTTAGTTGATCATTCAAAAAAAATAGGTGAAAAAATCCGTATATCAGGTGGTGGAAGATGTAATTTTACAAATATCTACACTCAACCTAGTAAATTTATTTCAAAAAATCCTAAATTCGTAATATCTGCATTAAGCCAATATACTCAAAATGATTTTATAGATCTAATAAAGAAACATAATATTAAATTTCATGAAAAAAAACTAGGGCAGCTTTTTTGTGATGAGAGTGCACAACAAATCATAGACATGTTGCTTTTAGAATGTGAGATGGCAGGTGTAGTCTTAAAAAAAAATACAATAATTACTGATATTGATAAACAGGCGGATAGATATTTTGTTATTATTGATTCTGATAAATATTTTTGCGAATCGTTGGTCATTGCTACAGGTGGTTTGTCTATTCCTAAAATTGGAGCAAGTAAATTTGGTTACGACATTGCACAAAAATTTAATTTGAACATTATTGAAACACTACCTGCTTTAGTACCCTTAACATTTAGTGAAAAAATACTTGCTATGTGCAAAGTGCTTACAGGGTTATCTGTAGAGGTGGTTGTGTCATTTAAAAAGATTTTATTTGAAGAGGGAATGCTGTTTACACATAGAGGTTTGAGTGGACCTTCTATATTACAAATTTCTTCCTATTGGAAATTAGGAGAAGATATTAAGATTAATCTTTCACCAAAACTAGACGTTACCAAATTTTTTGGTGATAGAAAAAAATCTAATCCTAAGCAGGATATAAACATTATTGTTTCAGAAATTCTCCCTAAAAGATTAGCTCATATTATTTGTAATGAAAATAATGTTAATGGAAATATTTGTGAATTATCAAATAAGGTATTAAATAAGTTAAGCAACTCCATAAATGCTTGGGCTATAAATCCAACTGGGTCTGAAGGTTATAGAACAGCTGAGGTTACTCTTGGTGGCATAGATACAGAGGAAATTTCTTCTAAAACAATGATGTCTAAAAGGCATCGTGGTCTATTTTTTATTGGAGAGGTAGTAGATGTCACTGGTCACTTAGGTGGTTATAATTTCCAATGGGCGTGGTCTTCTGGATATGTAGCGGGCCGACATGCTTAAAGATTAGTTGTTCCTTGAGCATCTTCAGTTTTCACTGGTTCTTCGATAGGTTCTGTTGTCGGATTTAATTCAATTCCAGCAGGTGTAATTGTTGAAGGCATAGCAACGAATTGAGAGTCTGGATTTTCAACTGTTGCTCTAACTTTCATTCTATAAACACCAAATACTCCTATTAAGGCATGAAAGAAAAGTAAAAATACAAAAAATCCATTTGAACCAACTATATTCATAAAGATTGAACAAAGAAATGGACCACCCATTGCACCTAAACCAAACGTAAACTGTATACCAGCTCCAGCAGCTACAAATTTTTCTTTTGGTATATAATCATTGGTATGAGCGCAAATTAAAGAAAACATTGGTAGGCTGCAAATAGAAAAAAAAATTAAAAAAATAAAAAACCAAATTTTACTTGTACCTAATTCACCAGGTAAATACATTTGGCCTGCTGATATTATAGCAAGGAAAGCAAAAATACATGCACCAAAAGTTGAAATTACTATTACTTTTCTTCTGTCGTATTTGTCAGAAAGTTTTCCAATAGGATATTGTGAAATAGCACCAGAAATTGCTAGTAGAAAAGTTACAAGTGATATTTGAAATATAGTAAAATTCATCGATGCCGCATAAACTGCTAACAATGTGAATAGTGCTGATTGAATAGTTCCATAAAAAAATGCACTGACCACCCCAAAAGGTGAAGTCTCATAAAGTTCTTTTAAAGGCATACCCTTAATTTTTTTAAATGTAGGTGGTTTTTTTTTAGTTAATAAAATTGGTATTAAGGCAATAGATGTAATGATTGAAATTAATATGAAAGGTTCATAATTTATTGGATTGCTAAAATTTAATAAAAACATTCCTATACCCATTGAGCCATATAAAATAACCATATAAATAGATAAAACACTTCCTCTATTTTTATTGCTCGATCTATCATTCAACCAACTTTCAGCGACAGTATAAATACAAACCATGCTTATTCCGGTTAAAACTCTTAGAATAAACCAGATAATTGGATTAACAAAAACGGAGTGAACCAAGATGACTAAAGAAGCTAAAGATGCGAAAGCTGCAAAAACTCTGATATGACCAACGCGAGATATAAGACTTGTAATTGTTGATGTACCAATGAAGTATCCAACAAAATACCCCGACATCATAAAGCCAGTGGCTGCTAGACTAAATTCTTCTTGCACTGCTCTTACCCCTAGGAGGGAACTCTGATATCCATAGGCCATCATTAGGAAACCCATACCTAAAAATAATGCCCAAGAATTCTTTAAAACTTTATTCATAAAATTGACCGTACTTATTTGTGATCCATTTGTAAATCAAGTCTTTATTGCCATTAAATTATGAATTTTTTAATTTGATGAAAGAGTGGATTGCGATAGCTGTGATAATTACAGAGCCACCCTGAATAGTTTCAAGACTGGGTTGCTCTTTAATAACTAACCAGACCCAAATAGGCCCAATAATTGTCTCTAATAAGAAGAATAAGTTTACTTCAGCAGCGGGTATGAACCTAGGAGCTATTGTTACTAATACAAAAGGTATAGCAACGCACATAATGCACATAAGTGGGACAATGATTAAGTCATTTTCCATCAATACAAAACTATCGATAAATAGTAGGGCAAATAAAGCCACAATTAACTTACCAACAACAGCTGCAGGAATTAGGTTCTTATCTTTTGCTGATCTAATCGTGACTGCACCAATAGCCAACCCTAGAGCGGTTACTAAGCCCAAAATATCACCATAAAAATTACCAAGTTGTATAGAGTCATAAAATATATATATGGCAGCAGTAAATGTTACAAATATTGTGATCCATGTTTTTCTATCTGGCAATTCTTTTAAAAATATTGCACCGAGAAAAGCAGACAGCATAGGAGCCATGGCAATCATAACTAATGTGTTGGCAACATTTGTATTTTGTATTGATACTACAAATGTAATATTTGTGATTGAAAAAGTTCCTATATAAAGTAGCCCATGATACCCACTTGAGAAAAGCATCTTAAAGAAGTTTAATTTATAAATTATTAACATACCAAGAGAAACGGTAACAAAAGGAATAAGCCCTCGATAAAAAACTAAACCCCAAGTATCGACATTAGAAAGTCTGATAAATAAAGAGTCTGGTGTAATAAACATTACCGCAACAAAAGCTAATAAAGATCCCTTTTGTTGTTCAGTTAAATTATTCATACACCCAAACCTTTCCAAAAAATTTTAGCAAGATTTATATTTGTGAGGTCATAAAATGTTTTAAGACCGGTAGGTGAGGTTACGTTTATATCACCATTTAATTTTTGATCTATAAAATCAATACCTGAAAAATAGATATTATTTTTTTTAAGATCTTTAGCAATTAAATTAGAAATTTTTATTTCTGTTTTTGTCAATTTGGTTGCAATAGGAATTGCTCCCTTACTCATGTTGCTTAAAAAAGATCCTTTTTTAGGGACTCTTGAAATTGCTCCACAAATTTTTCCATTAATTAAAAAAACTCTTTTATCCCCAAACTTAATTTTTGGTAAAAATTTTTGACACATAATGTACCCATGTTTTTTTACAAAACTTACAATTAATTTTTTATTAATTTTTTTTTCTATAAGGTGAATGTCATTTCCACTAAAACTATGAATAGGTTTGAGGATAATTTTTTTATTTTTTATAAAAAATTTACTAACTTCTTTAATATCTTTTGTAAAAATTGTATTTGGCATAAATTTTTGGAATAAAGTAGAGTGCAGTTTTTCAGAAATATTTCTTATGGAGGTTGGGTTATTAACGATCTTAACTTTATCTTTGATCTTGTCTAATATGTATGTTGTTGAAATATACTCTAAATTAAAAGGAGGGTCTTGACGTATCAGTAGATACTTACATTTAGATAAATCTAATGTTTGCTTACTAATAATCTTAAAAAAACTGTTATTAGAGTAGCTAAAATTTATATAATAACCTTTAGCTACCACCTTATCATTTATTATCGAAAGGTCCTTTGGCTCATAATAAAATATTTTGCATTTTCTGTTTTGAGCTTCTACTGCAAGAAATATACTAGTATCACTTTTTGAGTTAAGTTTTGAAGGATGATCACCTTGAATAGCAACGATCTTATTTGTCATAGAGTTCATTTAAATTTTCATCTTTAGAAAATTTATTAACCATATGATCTGCGTTTGTGATTTTATTATCAATCAACTTTTCCAGATGGTTCAAAAATTTTTTTTCGTTCTCACCAGATTTATTTAGAACATCTCTGCTCTCCAAACCCTTTTTAGATAAATTGAGCAATAAAGAGGACCAGTATAATAAATCTTTACCCATTAACTCTGTATTAAAACCTTTTTTAGGAGCCTCAAAGTAAGCATTTATGATTTTGCTTTTATCCCATTTAGAAATTAACTCATAAGTTTCATCTAAATTTCCATATAAAATTCCTGTATTAAATGCTGGTCCAGCACATAAGCAATCCCAACCACATGTGTCCATAGATCTTAATTCTATATATTTTTTTAATCTATTTTCTGTAAATATAGTACTTAGATGGGTAGCTAAATCATCTTCTGTTGGAAGTCTGCCGTTTATTTCCTTAATTTTTCCATTCATAAAATCTAAAAATGTATAATTTTTTCCAGACAAATACTCTTTCTCGTTATGTATAAATAAAAGTGGAAAGTTTATTGCAAAATCAGCATATTTTTCAAAATTCATGTTATCAAAAAAAACCTCAGGAAGTCCTCCACGTGAAGTGTCTTGCCAAACTTTTGATCTATAAGACATAAAACCACTATTTTTTTTTTCAACTATTGAAGAATTTGCAAATAGTGCAATTGATACTGGAACAAGTGAATTAATTATTTTGAATTTTTTTATAAAATCTTGTTCTGAGTTGTAATCAAGATTTAATTGTGTTCCACAAGTTCTATACATCATGTCAAGACTAAGCGAGCCACCATTAGGCATATCTCTTGTCATTATTTCATATCTTTGTTTAGGATTGTTTGGAACTTCACTAAGGGTTGAAATTGGATCAAAACCGGCACTAACAATCTTTAAGCCTATTTTTTTAGTCACTTGTTGTAATTCAAATAAATAATCATGAGACTCTGAGCAAGCTTCGTGAATATTATTTAGTTTATCACCCGATAATTCTATTTGATTGCCTGGTTCTAGTGTGATATTTTTTCCTTCTTTTTGTAATCCAATAATATTTTGCTTTTCTGTTATTGGTTTCCAGCCAAACTCACTTAATTCATCAAACATTTTTAAGACAGTTTTGTAATCAGCTCTTTTATTTTTATTTTGATCAAATAAAAATTTTTCATGCTCAATACCAATCTTAAAATCTTTGGTATCTCTAATTCCTGAATTAAAATAATTAATAATTTGCTCTTTGCTGATAATCATTGATTTATATATAGCGATATAAAGCTTAATTTAAAGTCATTTAAGCAAACTTTACTGTACTTATTTTAATTTCCTGAGGCTGTACTAAGTAAAGATAGTTGAGTTATCTTATCATCACCCAAGATATCAATTGGTTTTACAGGGTAATCTCCGGTAAAATAATGATCTGTTAATTGAGGGTAGGTGTCATCTCTTTTTTCAAAACCTATTGCTCTATATAATCCCTCAAGAGATAAAAAATCTAAAGACTTAGCACCAATGTATTCACAAATTTCTGGATTTGTTTTATTCGCAGCTAACAGCTCTTTTTTTGTCGGTGTATCCACTCCATAAAAGTCAGGATATCTAATTTCTGGACAAGCAATTTTAACATGAACTTCTTTTGCGCCAGCGTCATAAAGCATTTTAACAATCTTATGAGAAGTTGTTCCTCTAACCAATGAGTCGTCTATTAAAATGATACTTTTATTTTCAATTGTCGACTTGTTAGCATTTAATTTTAATTTTACACCTAAACTTCTAATCTTTTGACTAGGTTCTATAAAAGTTCTTCCAACATAATGGTTTCTAATTAAACCTAATTCAAAATTAATTCCAAGATGTTGGGCAAATCCAAGTGCTGCAGCATTTCCTGAATCTGGTACAGGGACTACTATATCTGCATTAATTTTATTTTCTTTAGCAAGCTCCACTCCTAGGTTTTTTCTGTGTTCATAAGCTGACTTTCCATCTAATAAACTATCTGGTCTTGCAAAATAAATATATTCAAAAACACAAGGCCTAACCTTCCTTGCAGGAAAGGGCTTGAAACTTTTCAATTCATTATTTTCAATCAGAACAATCTCACCATTCTCTACATCTCTTATGTACTTAGCTCCTATAATATCTAACGCACATGTTTCAGATGCCAAAACGTAACTGTCTTTTATTTTACCAATAATCAAGGGTCGTATTCCATGAGGATCTCTAACACCTATTAAGGTGCTTTGTGTAAGCATAACTAATGCATAACCTCCTTGAATTTGAAATATAGCATCAATAACTTTATCTACAGTTTTGTTTCTTTTTGATTTTGCAATTAATTGAACAATTGTTTCAGTGTCTGATGTTGTGTAAAAAATTGCACCATCTTCAACAAGTTTATTTCTAAGTGTAACTGAGTTAGTTAAATTTCCATTATGTGCAACTCCAATACCACCTGCATTAGTATCTGCAAAGAAAGGTTGGATATTTCTTAAAGTATTTTCACCTGTAGTGCTGTATCTATTATGTCCAATAGCATGTTTTCCAAGTAAATTTTTTAAAACTTTCTCTTTGTTAAAGTTATCTCCAACCAAACCAAATCTTTTTTCTGAATGATATTTTTTACCATCAAATGATACAATACCACATCCTTCTTGACCTCTGTGTTGTAATGCATGAAGACCTAAAGCAGTTAGGGCAGCAGCATCATTGCTATTACTTATGCCAAATACACCACATTCTTCCTTAAGTTTTGGATTATAGTTCTTCAATTTTTTCTTTAGAATCTTGATATTTTTTTTCATTAGGAAAAACTTTTATAAGATAAATACTACCTTTTTCTATGTATGGGAAGGTGTATGATTTATCCATACTAATTGGCCATTTATTATAATTATAAACAATATCTATAGCTGAAAATAAACAAACACAAATTAGATAACTTCTAATGAAGCCAAAAAATAAACCAAAAATAGAATCAAGCCTTCCAAGTCCAACAAATTTTATAGTCTTACTAATTCCTTTGTTCACTACTAATATTACAAATATTACTAAAACAAAAATAGCCAAACCAAGCGTTACATCAAGCACATATTCATTATCAATTATATTTTTAAAATATGGCTTGATCTTAGGAAATAAAATTATAGTTACTACATAAGCTAAGAGCCATTTTGAAGCTGAGAGTAAACTTAAAATAAAACCTTTGCTGTAGCATTTAATTACAGAAAGAATAGTAATGACTAAAAAAATTAAATCAATAAGTGAGATTGCTTCATAAAAAGCCTTTAAAGCATCAATCATGTTTATTTCTATTCTCCAAAAGGCTTACTTATTAAAATAAGAGAGGGCAGCAGGGTTAAAACAGAAATCATAGCAAGCAACATTGCTAAGCCTGTAAACACTCCAAAATAAATTGTGGGTATAAATTTTGAGAAAACTAGAATTGAAAACCCAAATACAATTGTTATTGATGTATTTAATATTGCAACACCCACAGTAGAGTGGCATATCTTAAGAGTTTGGTTGTAATCTTTATTTTTTAAAAACTCCTCTTTAAATCTATAAATATAGTGAATGCTATTATCTACAGCAATACCAATTGTAATTGCCGCAATTGTTATAGTCATCATATCAAGTGGAATCCCAAGCAAACCTATAATTCCCAAGATAAAGAAAGCTGCAATAAAATTAGGCACAACTCCAATAAAGGATAATTTAATATTTCTGAATAAAATAAAAAACATAGCAAAAATTCCTATCATTACCAAACCCAATGTAAGTATTTGAGATTTAAAAAGACTTTGGAGTAAATTATTAAACAAAATTAAAACACCCGCCAATTTAAATTCTTCTTCACTAAGTTTTAATTTGTTTTTGAGGTCATAATTTATTTGATTTATTAAATCATTTCTACGCAAACCATCTTGTGAATCTATAATTCTAAGACTTATCCGAGCCTCATTATCCTTTATGGATATGTAAGGATCTATAATATCTTTTTTTATACTTTTAGGAATTTTTGAGTAGAGAACACCTATTTCTAATGTCCCTAAGGGTTTGTTATTATTTAGTTGTGTAGCCACTTCTATAATTGAGCTAAATGACAAAACTTTTCCGACAGCAGTTAAGCTATCTAAATAGTTATGAACTAATTGAATTTTATCAACCTTATCTTTGGTAAACCAGTATTTTTCATCATCTTGATTTTCTTCATCTCCCCAATCTTCAAATTCATCGTCCTTGTTAGACTCCACAATAATTTTCTCTGGAAATTTCAATATAACTTCTAAGGGTGTAGTGCCACCTAGTTTTTCATCAATAAGCTTCATGCCTTTATAGATTTCAGTATTTTTATTAAAATAATTTATAAAGCTGTTTTCAACTTCAAGCTTGCTTATCCCAACAACACTCAAGGCAACAACAAAACCAGTTACTAAAAAAATTATACTTTTATTGTTAATAGAAATTTTACCAAAAAAAGAAGTAATTTTAGAATCTGAATCTTCTTTTACTTTCACTTTATTATCGGACATAAAGCTCAATAGAGTAGGGAGTAAAGTAAATGTAATTATAAAAGAAGTTATTAATCCTAAAGTCATCATCCACCCAAAATCAATAATAGGTTTAATACCACTAAATATTAAAGAAAGAAAAGCACAGATAGTTGTAAGGACGGTGTAAATTATTGGCCAAAACATTTTGCCAGTTGTCATTGTAATAATTTTTAAATTATCCAAATTTGGAAAATCTTTTCTTAATTGTAGAAATCGAGTGCTCATATGAATATTCATTGCCATAGTTAGAATTAACATTAGAGCAATAAAGTTTGAGGATATAACAGTAACCTTCCAGCCCAAAAGACCAAGTAGACCCGTCATAATTAAAACTGAAAAAAAACAACTACTGATTGGAATAATAATCCAAATAAGTTTTCTAAATACAAACCATAGAGTAGCGATAATAAATAAAAGAACTCCTAGACCAAAAACAATAATATCACTTTTAATAAATGACATCATATCATCTGCGATCATTGGAATACCACCTAGGTATATTTTTCCAACATCCCTATAGCTTTCGATGATCTCTCTTATCTGAGTGATGCTTTTATGATTTTTCTTTTTTAAATTATCTTTATAAATTTCAATTTCTTGAACTGATTTATTTTGAATATTCTTTAGTTCGTCTTTCTTTATATAAACAATTATACCACTTGTTTTACCATCTTCGCTTATTACAAAATTTCTAAAAACTGGACTATTTAATATTTCTTTAAATCCTCTTTCAGTATCTACACCCTCATCTTTTAAAGTTTTAAAACTTTCCAATCTTTCTTGAAGAGGTGCTTCTGAATTATTTAACAAGGGTATGTCAAGCAGTGTAACAACACTATGCACCCAATCTAGACTTTGGATTTTATATTTTAAACTTAAAAGATTGTTAATAGAAGATTCAGTTACCATCCCTTCATTGGGCGAGTAGGTTAAGATTAAAAATTCTTTAGAGCCGTACCTTTCAGTTACTTCCTTTAAATATTCAAGATCAGGATCACCTTCAATCAAAAGAGTGTCAGATGAAGCATCTAGTTTAAAATCTTTAGAAAAATAACCAAAGCTTAAAAGTATAACTATTAATAATACAAAAATAGATTTAGGATTTTTGAGGACTATATTTTGGTATAAATGAGATAGCATTTAATACTGTTATATATTGGATATTAGTTAATTTGAGTATCTTTAAATTTAGTAAACATTGCCTCAAATTCCACCATAATATTACCTGTGGGACCGTGTCTTTGCTTTCCAATAATAAGTTCAGCTAAATTTGAAACTTCATTCATTTTAGCTTGCCATTCAGCATGCTCTACAGTTGCTGGTCTTGGTTCTTTTCTTTCTAAGTAATATGCTTCTCTGTAAACAAACATTACAACATCAGCATCTTGTTCAATTGAACCAGATTCTCTTAAATCTGATAACTGTGGTTTATGATCATCTCTTTGTTCTACAGCTCTAGATAATTGTGATAGTGCAATTACTGGAAGTTTAAGCTCTTTTGCCATTGCTTTAAGACCTTGGGTGATTTCAGAAATTTCTTGAACTCTACCATCTCTATTATTTCCAGATCCTCTCATTAATTGAATATAATCAACAACAATTAAATCTAAGCCATGCAATCTTTTAATTCTTCTTGCTCTATTACTCATTGCGGCAATACTAATAGCCGGAGTTTCATCTATAAACAAAGGTAGCTCAGAAATATTTTTTGATGTTTCAATAAACTTATCAAATTGATCATCTGTAATTCTTCCTCTTCTAATATCATTTGATTTAATTCTAGATTGTTCAGCTAAAATTCTAGTTGATAATTGTTCTGATGACATCTCTAATGAAAAAAATGCTACAGCAGACTTTTTTCCTTTTTCTTGTAATTTTTGAGCCGCATTAAAAGCAATATTTGTAGCCAATGCTGTTTTACCCATAGAAGGCCTTCCAGCAATAATAATTAAGTCTGAATTATGGAGGCCACCCAATCTATCATCAAGATCTCTAAGACCTGTTGGAACACCTACAATTCCTTCTTCATTTTGAAAAGCTGATTTTGCCATTTCAATGGTTTGTTTCATTGCTTCATCAAACTTAACTAATGATGAATTAAAAGATCCTTTTTCAGCTAGATCAAATAAAAGTCTTTCAGAGTTCTCAATAATATTTTGTCCATTGACATCTAAGGCGTTTAGTTTTGCAGCATCAATTGTATTTTCAGATATCTTAATTAGCTCTCTTCTTACAAACATATCATAAATAATTCTTGAATATTCTATTGCTTGTCTAGGTGGTGTGGAGAATTTTGTAACTTTAACTAAATATTCAGGAACATTTAATTCATCTTTTTCGTTTTCAAAATAATTTTTTAATGTAATTGGATTTGCTAGCATCCCCTTATAAATAAGACTTTCAATAGCAGAAAAAATTTTTTGATGCATAGGATCAAAAAAATTGATGCTTGAAATAATAGTATTTATTTCATCAAATATTTCATTTTGAACTAATATTGATCCTATTACACCTTGCTCAGCCTCAATATTATTAGGTAGTTCTTTGAATGCATCCTTAACTACACTTAAGTTATTTTCCATTTAAAAAATCTTATCTGAAAATAAATTTAAAAAAATAACAAATATGTCTTGGGGAAAAAATTGTATAATTATTGAATAGTGTCTGCAGTAACTACGTTGATTGTAATTTCAGAGTCTACTTCTGTGTGTAGAATGATTTTAACCTTAAATTTGCCAATTGATTTAATTTCAGTTATTGGTTGTATCATTGAAGGTTTAATATCAAGTTTATCAATATCATGTATTAATTTTGCTATTTCTGTTGGTTTAACAGATCCGTAAAGTTCTTTGTTTTCTGTGCTTAATTTTTTGATTTCATACTCTTTACTATTAATTTGTTCTGAAATTTTTTGTGCTTCTTTTTTTCTCTCAGTGTCTTTTTTTCCTAATTCAGCTTTAATTTTTTCAACTTCAGCAATATTTTCTTTTGAAGCATAAAGAGCTTTTTTATTTGAAATTAAAAAGTTTCTAGCAAACCCCCTTTTTACTTCTATGATTTCTCCGATTGATCCAATTCTTCGTAGGTTCTCTAAAAGTATAACTTTCATTTAAATTAAAGCCAAGTTTCTAGCTCTCTTAATTGACAATGAAAGTTCTCTTTGTTTTTTTTGTGAAACATTTGTAATTCTTGAAGGTAAAATCTTACCATTCTCAGACATATATTTTTTTAACAATCTAATGTTTTTGTAGTCCACCTCTGGTGCGCCCTTAATAGAAAGAGGGCAAGATTTTTTAAATTTATATTTATTTGGTTGAAAAATACTAAGTTTAGCAAAATTACTCTGTTTACTTTTTTTATTTCCTGCTCTTTTTTTTGATGGCATAATTAATCTCTGTTGTAGTCTTTTTTATAATCTTTTTTTTCATATTCATCTTTTTTTGAAAAATACTTTGCCTCTAAATCAAATTTTTTAACTCTAACAGTCATATATCTTAAAAGATTTTTATCGATTGCTTCATTTTTTTCTAATTCATCAATAATTTTTCCTGCACCTTTAATTTTAAAGTGTATGTATGTGCCTTTTCTATTTTTTTTAATATCATAGGCTAAGTTTAATAACCCCCACGCCTCAGTCTGAACTACTTCTCCATCATTTTTCTCTACAATCTTAGAATACTTCTCAGTTAATTGTTGGATCTGAGCAGGGCTAGTATCTTGTCTAGCAACTATTGTATGTTCGTATAAATTCATAATTGTTCTTTATAAAAAGTGAGGATATACTATTATAATAATTGAATTACAACACTTAAAACCATAATAAACTTAAAATATTTAAATGTTTTCCGTTATTTTCCCAGGTCAAGGCTCACAATTAGTAGGAATGGGTAAAGACCTATATAATAAATATAGTTTTGTTCAAAATTTATTTAAGGAAGCTGATGATACTCTTGGGTTTTCTCTATCTAATCTAATTCTAAATGGCCCTAAAGACGTACTGGATTTAACTGAAAATACCCAACCCGCAATATTTCTGGTTAGTTACTCAATATTCAAATTAATCAAAGAAGAATTTAATATTGATTTAAATAAAGCAAATTTTTTTGCTGGTCATTCGCTTGGAGAGTACTCAGCTTTAGCTGCAGCAGGATCTTTATCACTTTCAAGTACATTAAAAATATTAAAAATTAGAGGTAAAGCCATGCAAAGCTCTGTTCCAAAAGGAGTGGGTGGAATGGTTGCTGTTCTTGGATCTGAGATTAAAGAAATAGAAAATATTATTTTAGAAAATAAGTCTAAATATGAGTGCTATATTGCAAATGATAATTCAGAGGGTCAAATTGTTTTAAGTGGTAATATTGAAGACTTAGAAAAAATGATAACAGATTTAAAGGCTGCTAATATTAAAAATATTAAGTTACCTGTAAGCGCTCCCTTTCATTGCAAGCTAATGAATAAGGCAACACTAGTGATGAGTGAAGAAATTTCTAAGCTAAATTTTGAAGAACCCAAGAACACTCTTATATCCAATGTAACTGGAAAAGAGATATCTAATTCAAATGAATTAAAAAATTTACTGGTCAAACAAATTGAAAGTAGAGTTCGTTGGAGAGAAAGTGTCTTGTTAATGATCAACAAAGGAATTAATCAATTTATTGAAATAGGACCAGGAAAAATTTTATCTGGCTTAATTAAGAGAATTGACAGAAGTATTAAAGTTAGTGCAATTAATACCGAGGAAGATATAAAGTTAATTAATATTAATGAATAGTTTAAAAAATAAAAATGTTATAGTTACTGGTGCCACAGGTGGGATTGGAAATTCAATAGTTGAAAAACTTTATGAAAGTGGCTCTAATATTCTGGCAACGGGAACAAAAATTGAGAAACTAGAAGAGTTAAAAAAAAAATTTAGTAATATTAAAATAATCAATTTTGATATTTCTGAACATGAAAAAATTGAAAAATTTGTAAATAGTGCAACTGAAAAATTGGGTGGATCACTTGACTGTATAGTTAATAACGCAGGCATTACAAAAGATAATTTAACAATTAGAATGAGCTTAGAAGAATGGTGTAAGGTGATAGATATAAACTTAACTTCAACTTTTTTAATGTGTAAATATTCTATAAAGAAAATGTTAAAAAATAAGTCTGGAAAGATTATTAATATTACATCTGTGGTTGGACACACGGGCAATGTGGGTCAAGCAAACTATACAGCATCAAAAGCAGGTATTGTTGCTATGTCAAAAAGCCTTGCGATAGAATATGCTAAAAAAAATATAAATGTAAATTGCATATCTCCAGGGTTCATCAGTACTCCAATGACAGACCAAATTAATGAGAAATACAAAGAGGCAATAATTACGAAAATTCCGTCTAATAGACTCGGAAAACCTAGAGATATAGCAAATGCAGTAATTTTTTTAGGTTCAGATCATTCAGACTACATAAATGGAGAAACAATACATGTTAATGGAGGGATGTATTTGGGTTGACAAAACTACTTTTTGAACTAATAACGAAATATAACAAAAAGGAACATTATGTCAGAAGATATTTCAAGCAAAGTAAAAAAAATTGTAGCAGACCACCTAGGTATAGATGAGGCTAAAGTGCAAGATGAATCAAGTTTTATAGATGACCTCGGTGCCGATAGTTTAGACACAGTAGAATTAGTTATGGCTTTCGAAGAGGAATTTGGTTCAGAAATTTCAGATAGCCAAGCAGAAAAAATTCTAACTGTTGGCGATGCTGTTAAATTTATCGAAGGTCAAACAAACTAAATAATTTAAATGTCCACAAAAAAAGATGGGATAATGGTGATTTTATCATCCCCATCTGGGGCAGGTAAAACCACTATAGTAAAACTTCTATCTAAAAATAAAAATTTCTATATATCCACATCTCACACCACAAGAGAACCAAGGTCTAGCGAAGTGGCAGATAAAGATTATTATTTTGTAAATCATGAGAAGTTTGAAAAATTAATCAAAAATGAAGAGTTTTTAGAATATGCAAAAGTTTTTAAACATCTTTATGGAACAACAAGAACACCTGTTATAGAAAAATTAGAAAAAGGTGAAAATGTAATATTTGATATTGATTGGCAGGGTGCCGATCAAATTAAAAATAAAAAATTAAATTATAAATTAATTACTTTTTTTATTCTCCCACCAAGCAGAGAAGTCCTATTTGAAAGATTGTCTAATCGAGACATGAAAGATAAATTAATAGTTGAGGAAAGAATGAAAGAGTTTAGCAGGGATGTATTACATTGGATTAATTATGATTATGTAATTGTAAATGATAACCTTGATGAGTGTTATTTTAAGATTAATAATTTAATTGAAGCAGAAATTAATAATGGTTCAAAAGATTATGATAAAGACTATATCAGGAAACATGTTAATAAATTAACGTCTTAAATCCTCATATTCTTTAACAAGACTAAAATAAATTTCTGGTACTAAGTTTTGCGGTCGGAGGTTAAGGTCAATATTAAATTTTTCAGAAACTTCCTTCGCATTTTTGAATATTTGATTAAAAGGTTTTTTAAGCATTTTTCTTCTTTGACTAAAAAAAACTCTAGTAATCATTTCAAGGTTTTTAGCATCTTTTAATTCAAAGAAATTTTCTTTTGGTGTAAATAGTAATAGTGTGCTATCAATCTTTGGGCGTGGTGAAAAGCTTTGTGGCTTAATGTCTATTATTTTTTTTATATTTAATTTCCAGTTTGATAGAATAGATAATCGTCCATATTTTGATGTATTAGATTCTGCAATAATTCTTTCAGCAACTTCTTTTTGAAACATTAGCACCAAGCTTTCAAACCAAAAATTTTTATTTATGTTCACTATCCACCTTGAAAGAATTTCAGTTGAAATATTATAAGGTAAGTTCCCAAATACAGTAAGCTTTTCACTAGAAATTTTATCTTCAGATATTTTTAAAATATCATCATTTATAATGGTAATTTCGTTAGTAAATTTATCCTTCAATAATAAAGCTAGTTCATCGTCTTTTTCAACCGCATAAACTTTTTTTGGATTTTTTTTTAAAATAAATGTAGTTAAATTTCCACTACCAGGGCCTATTTCTAAAATTTCTTTATTTGCAATTTCAACCGTATCTACAATTTGCTCAAGAACATAGTGATCTATTAAAAAATTTTGACCTAAACTTTTTTTGGGTTTAACAAACATTTACTTATCAAAAAATTTTAATGCTTTTATTAAACTTTTGGGATCAGATAAATTTTTACCTAGCATGGAAGAATTTGGACCATGATCTGGTGAAATACGTACAAATGGTAAACCCAGAGTTATATTGATTGCATCAAAGCCAAATAAAGCCTTCATAGGAGTAAGAACTTGATCATGGTACATTCCAACAATAACATCAAATTTTTTTGAATGATGTTTGATAAAAATAGTATCTGCTGGAAAGGGACCTTCTACATTGAAATTTTTAGTTTTTAAGTTTTTAATTGCAGGTATGATTGTTGAATTTTCCTCACAATTTTTAAAATTACTTTCACAGTGAGGATTTAGACCTGTTATTGCAATTTTAGGTTTTTTTTTATAATTTTTTTGATAAAATTCGGTAATCAATCTTATGTGAGTATATATTTTTTGTTTTGAGATATTTTTATGCACATCTTTTAAAGCAAGGTGAGTTGTTATAGGGCTAACTGACAATTTTTTATTAAAAATTAACATGGCAACATTATTTTTTTTTCCAGTCTTTTGAGCTAAATATTCAGTAATACCTAAATTTTTCCCTCTTAAAAAACTTTTTTTTGAAATTGGTCCATTAATCA
>CAJQSG010000004.1 GCA_905612525.1 uncultured Candidatus Pelagibacter sp.
AAAAAAATCAAATAAGGTTGATTTTTTTTTTACCCTTCTGGGGTATAGGAGGGGCTTCAGAGTCCGTTTATAAACTAGTTAACTTTTTAATTAAAAAAAATTTTTCAATTCTTATAATTTCAATTGGGAAAAACCTCTATAAAAAAAAATTTAAAAAAATTAATTGTGATATAATTGAAATCAACTCCAATAGATCATCTTTAAGTATCTTTAAGTTAAGAAAAATTTTACTCATCGAAATAAAGAAAAATTTCAAAAAAAATATTTTAATTTCAAATTTTCACTATGCAAATGTAATTTCAATGATTGCATCATATAAGATTGAGAATTTAAAAGTTTTATTAACAGAAAGAAGTTCAGTAAGCGAACTTGAGTATTACGATAATTATTTCCAATTTTTTAAAAATAAGATTATATATTATTTAGCCAAATGGCTTTATAAAGAATCTTACTTAGTAATAGCTAATTCTAATTTTGAAAAAAATTATATTTCTAAAAAATTCAAAATTAAAAATATTAAATGTATTCATCCTCCATCAATTGAAAAAATCATTACATTAAAAAATCATATTAAAAAAAGAAATACTATTTTTAAGATTATATATGTGGGGAGACTTTCAAAAGAAAAAGGATTACATATTATATTAAATTCCCTATCAAAATTAAAACAATTTAATTTTACTCTAGACATTTATGGTGATGGGCCTCAGAAGCTTAAAATTATAGAACTGATAAATTCATTGAAATTAAATAAAAATATAAATTTAAGAGGCTATATAGAAAATAAAAATACTATTTACAAAAATGCTGATTTGTTTGTCAATGCATCAATTTTTGAGGGATTGCCCAATGCATTAGTTCAATCTATTAATTATGGAGTATTTCCCATCTGCAGTAATGCGCCTGGGGGGAACCTTGAGGTAATTAAATATGGTAAACTTGGTTTATCTTTTAAAATGAATAACGAAAAAGATCTTAGGAATAAAATAATAAAATGTTTTCAAAATAATTTAAAGCTTAATTATTTTTTAAGAAAAAAACACTTAGTAAATTATACAGAAAAAAAATCTTTTTTAAATTATTATAAAATTTTTATTAAAATTTAATTTAAAATAGCTTTCTCTGGTAAAACAAATTTATATCCAAAAACATCAGCAACTGCTTTATAGGTTACTTGACCTTTACAAACATTTAATCCTGCAAGCAGATGTTTATCTTCGCTTAATGCTTTAGCGTAACCATCGTTTGCAATTTTAACTAGATGTGGAAGGGTTGCTTTGTTCAATGCGATAGTTGAAGTTCTTGGAACTCCACCCGGCATATTAGCTACACAGTAATGAACAACATCATCTACAATATAAGTTGGGTCACCATGCGTAGTTGGTTTGCTTGTTTCAACGCACCCTCCTTGATCGATTGCAACATCAACAATTACTGATCCTCTTTTCATTAATTTTAACATGTCTTTAGTAACTAACTTTGGAGCTTCTGCACCCGGAACTAAAACACCACCAATTAAAAGATCTGCTTCTGCTACTAATTTATTTAAATCAATCTTACCAGCCTGTTCTGGAATAATTTTATTTCCAAATATTTCAACCAATTGTTTTAATCTTGCTTCAGATTTATCTACAATATGGACTTTAGCTCTCATTCCTGTTGCAATAATTGCAGCATTTTCACCAACAACACCACCACCCAAAATAACAACTGTCCCCCCCTCAACTCCTGGAGCACCCCCTAATAATAGACCTCTACCATTTTGGTTTTTTTCTAAACAATGCGCCCCTGCTTGAACAGACATACGACCAGCCACTGCACTCATGGGTGCAAGAAGTGGTAGTCTTCCATTGTCATCTGTCACTGTTTCATAAGCAATACAAACACCTTTTGATTTAATTAAACCTTCTGTTAATTCTTTAGCTGCAGCTAAATGAAGATAGGTATAAACAACTTGACCTTCTCTAATCATCTTAACTTCACCAGATTGAGGCTCTTTTACTTTAACAATAATATCTGCATCATTAAAAATATCTTCAGCTTTATCTATGATTTTTGCACCAATATAAGTGTACTGTTCATTTTCAAAACCAGCTTCAAAACCACCATTGTTTTCAACTAAAACTTCATGACCTTCTGATATTAAAGTTTTAACACTATCCGGTGTTAGTCCAATACGATGTTCCTGTGGTTTAATTTCTTTAGGTACGCCAATTTTCATAACTTTTTTCCTTTTTACGATTATTTAAATTTAATAAAGATTTCAGTTTTTTTGATTTTTTTGATAGCTAGTGATACCTGTTCTTAACTTATCAATAATCTCATCAATATGTTTTTCTTCACAGATAAATTGAGGTGCAATAATTAAACAGTCTCCTGTTGCTTTAAAATTAACACCAGCTTCGTAACATGCTTTGAAACATTCAAGTCCTGCTTTACCAGGTTTGGTATTGAGTTTCATGTCAATTCCACCCATCATTCCATATCCTCTAATATTATCTACAGACTCTAAATCTTGTAGTGAAAATAAACCTTTTTGGAAATAAGGAGCTAAGTTTTTTGCTCTGTTAAAAATATCATCTTTTTCAAAAATATCTTGCACAGCTAATGCAGCAGCAACTGCAACTGGAATTCCTGAATAAGTATAACCATGAAATAGCTCAACAGCACCTTTTGGTGATGCATCCATTACCGCATCATAAATAAAATCATTACATGCAACAACGCCCATTGGCACAACTCCATTAGTTGTAGCTTTAGCCATTGTCATAATATCTGGAGTTACTCCAAATTCATCAGCACCAAATTTAGAACCCGTTCTACCCCAACCAGTTATTACTTCATCAAAAATTAAAAGTATTCCATGCTTATCACAGATCTCTCTAAGTTTTTGCAAATATCCTTTTGGTGGAACTAATGTTCCAGTTGATCCAGCAATTGGTTCAACTATGCAGGCAGCTATATTTTCTCCACCAAAGTTTGCACAAATTGATTCTAAATCATTGGCTAAGTAATCTCCAGTCTCTGGCTGACCACTAACAAATTTATGCTCAGGTAAATGAGTGTGTCTTATATGTTGAACACCTGGCATTAGAACGCTTGCAAATGCTTTAACGTTATTAACCATACCACCAACTGATATGCAGCCAATATTCATGCCATGATAACCACGCTCACGTCCAACAAATCTATATCTTTCTCCATGACCTTTTGCTCTATGGTAAGCAATAGCAATCTTAAGTGCAGTCTCTACTGCTGTAGATCCACAAATTGTGTAAAACATTTTGTTTAAATCACCAGGAGTATGTTTTGCAATTCTTGTTGCTAATTCAAATGAACCACCAAATCCTTGTTGAAATGGTTGGGCATAATCTAATGTTTCTAATTGTTTTGTAACAGCTTCTGTGATTTCTCTTCTTCCGTGTCCTAGTGGATTACAAAATAATCCTGAGCTCGCATCTATTTGCGTTTTCCCATGGTGAGTGGTTAGATATACTCCCTTTGCTGCAGTAATTAATCTTGGGTTTGCCTTAAAATCTTTATTAGATGTAAAAGGCATCCAATGTTCATTTAATGAATTAGGTACTGAAGTTCTATTTTCTGAGCTCATAATATTTTTAATTTTAAATGTTTTATAAATTCTTAGACTAAATTAATATCTTTGCTAGAGTTATTTTTATTACACAGTGTAGCTTTGAGCGCTACAACCTAAGAGTGTATATTTTTTTTTGTTTTACATCTCTCTTAAATTGAATTTTAATGTCGCTAATTTAATTAAATTAAACAGAGGGATAATAATGAAAAAAATAGTAAGTTTTATTCTTGGAAGTGTCCTTGCTCTTAACTTATCTGTATCAGTTGCAAATGCTGCTGCTAAAGAAGTTAGAATTGCATTCTTTTTAGAATGGGCAAGTCCAAACCAAGAAGATAAAGTAAAAGGTACATTCGAAAAAGCTTTCGGTGTTCCAGTTAAATGGACAAACTTTGCAACTGGTGGTGAAATGACTGAGGCTATGATGTCAGGAGATATTGATATCTCTTACTCACAAGGTCTTACTCCATTTGTAAATGCTGCTAACAGTAAAAAACCAATTACACTAGTTGATGTTTCAATCCTTTACGGAATGAAAGGTACAACTTGTGTTGTTGCTAATTCTGCAGGAATTACAAAAGCAAACGCTTCTTCACTAGAGGGCAAAAAAGTTGCTGTTGCTCTAGGAACTATGGCTGATTACGTATTCAGAGAAACAATGAAAGTTGTTGGAGCAGATGCTTCAAAAATGACTATCGTTGACATGGTACCTGAAGATTCAGCAGTTGCTTTAGCTAACGGTGACGTTGCTATGTCATGTTTGTTTGGTAAAAAATCAATTGCTACAGCTCTTAAGTCAGGTAAATTAATGTTATCTGTTAAAGAAGCTTCTGATAATGGTATTGCTGGTATCGATATTACTTCAGTGACTAATAAATTTATGAAAGAAAACCCAGGTATGGTTAGAACTTTCTTAGAAATTACTCACGAAGCTAACGCTAGATACAAAGCTGGTAAATCAGACATGAATGTTATCTCTAAAGATGCAACTATGGATGTTAAATCTACTTCAGACCAAATGGCTAGTTTCGGCTTCCCATCTGTAGATGAGCAAATGAATGACTATTTTGCTAAAAATGGAATACTTATGAAGTATTTAGCAATTATGGGTGAAATGTTTGCTACAACTGAGAATCCTATGCTTAAGGATTATTCAAAAGTAGTTAACACTAGTTTCCTACCAGGAAATTAATATTTAAAAAAATTAAAGGCGCCAATTTTAAGAAATTGGTGCCTTTTTTTTAATAAAAATTCTTATATAAAGTTTCAGCTTATGAGTGAGTTAATTTCTCAAAATTTAAATATGATCTTTAAATCTCCTAAGGGGGAGACAGTTCATGCTCTTAAAGATGTAAATTTTACTCTGAAAAAAGGAGAGCTTCTAACAGTTCTTGGCCCTTCTGGTTGTGGAAAAACAACTTTATTAAATATTACAGCAGGATTTCTTAGACCAACTTCAGGAATCATTAGTCTGGGTGGTAATGAAATTAATGGACCTGGTGTTGAAAGGGGTATGGTTTTTCAACAAGGTGCATTGTTCGAATGGTTAACTGTCGCTGAAAATGTAAATTTTGGTTTGAGAATGAAAAAAGAAGATCCAATTCAAACTGCAAAAAAAGTTGAGGAATGGTTGGATATAGTTGGATTACAAGGTTTTGGAAACACTCCTACTTATCAATTATCAGGGGGTATGCAGCAAAGAGTTGCTCTAGCAAGATGTTTAATTAACGATCCAGATTTAATTTTAATGGACGAGCCTTTAGGTGCGTTAGATGCGTTAACAAGAGAAAAGATGCAGTCTTTAGTTTTAAAAATTTGGAAAGAAACAGGTAAAACAATTATTCTAATCACTCACTCTGTTGAAGAAGCACTTTTATTAGGTGAAAGAGTTTATGTTATGGCTCCAAGACCAGGAAGAATACATAAAGAATACCAACTTCCCTTTGCCACAATGGGTTTAAATCAAGACCTGAGAAAAATAAAAAATAACAAAGAGTTTGTAAGTAAAAGAGAAGAAATTCTTACGATGATCTGGGATATGGAAGAAGAAATTATGGGTAAAGATATCTAATATGGCTATCGGTTTTTTAACAATTGGAATTATTATAGCTGTAATAGGGGCTATTTTATATGGAAGAAGATTAGTTAAAACTGAAAAGACTGATGCTGTATTTGGTAATCCAGAAAGAGCAAAAGGAGGAGCTCACTGGGTTATAGTTGGTGCTAGCTTTCTTATTTTTGCTTGGCTTTATTATTCATGGGATATTGCAAAAGCATTTTATCCAAAATCTGCAAATGAACTTTGTCAAGTAGGAAAGGTCACAGACTCGCTGATGTCTTTAAAATACCTTTTTCCAATTGATGAGCGTCAACACAAAAGCACTGATATCATTGATCGAGAAAATAAAAATATTCAGAAATATATAATTGAAATAAAAAACCATCCAGAATTAAATAATCAAGATAAAATTATACTATTAAAATTTATTAATAAAGCTAGCCTAACAATTCCATTTTTAACAGATGAAAAATATTTAGACATTGAAACTAAGATTAAAATTAAGGATTTAACTAATAGAATTAATCAATTAACAGAAGATTTTCAAAAAGTTTCTTACCCACCAATAAAAAGTATTGAAGAAGAAAATAAAAGATTAGAAGCTTTGAAAAAACAAAAAGGATGGGGTTTCACTGGCGAGGAAGTTCCAACATTGGCTGAAACCCCTATGGGCTTAAAGTTTGCCGCTTCTGCAAAAACTTTAAATAAAATAAGTGATGAATTTTTTGCATTAAGAAATCACAACGCTGCATACACTAAAGCAGTAACAAAACTAAGGGATGAGATAAAAGCTTATAGAAAAGGATTACCAGAGGAAAAAGAAGTTGAAACACAATTGGCAAAAGAAATAGATAAACTTGCTAGAAGAATTCAATATGCGAGTATTTTTCCTCCTAAAACATTAAATGATATAGAACAATCTATTATAGCGTTTGATGTTGTCCAAAATGAAGCACAGGGTAGTTTAAAATTTATTGATGCAGTATTCTTTCCTGGTGGAACAATCCTTTCAAGTGGCCCTACTTGTTCGGAAGATGGTCCAGGAAGATGGCTACCAAAACCATCAGATACCTTTAGAATTTTTAAAGATCTTTTAAAACCCAGCGTAGGATTTAAATATGTTCCTTTGATTTGGTATGAAATGATGGATGTTAGTAAAATAGTTGGTTTTATACTTCCAGATTGGATTGCAGATGCTATGCCAGGTAAATACCCTGTTCATAATCAAGATGGAACAGTTACTCCAAATTTTAAAAGTAAAGTTTTAAGTGTAGTGACTGGAGAATTTAAACTTTTCAAAATACCTATCCCTTATGGTCATATATGGGATTCTTTTTTAAGAGTATTTATGGGTTTAACTATAGGAATTATACTTGGGGTGCCACTTGGCTTGTTTATGGGTTTAAATAGATTTGCTAAAGGATTCTTTGATCCAATAGTTGAGTTGTACAGACCCGTGCCACCATTAGCTTGGGCTCCTCTTGTTATCACTGTATTTGGAATTGATAATGTTGGAAAAGTATTCTTATTATTTATGGTTTCTTTTTCAATTATGATTATTTCAGCAAGAGCTGGAGCATCAGGAACTCAATTATCTAAAATTCATGCTTCTCATTCACTTGGGGCATCAAGATGGCAAATATTAAGACATGTTATATTTCCAAATTCCCTACCGGAAATTTTGACTGGTATCAGGGTTGCTGTTGGAATGTGTTGGGGAACATTGGTTGCTGCGGAATTCTTAGCTGGAACTACAGGTATTGGTTTTGTTGAAAATGTTGCAAGAAAATATATGCAATATGAAGTTATTTGGATAACAATATTTGTTATGGGTATGTTGGGTCTTTTATTTGACGTAACTATTAGAAAGATAATAGACAAAACTATCCCTTGGCGTGGAAAAGGTTAAGGTGAAACAAAATCTTTTAAAAAAAAAAATCATCAAAATATTTAGAAAATATAAATTGAGCAAAGATCATGCTTTAGTTTGTGCGGATGCATTAATAAACGCAGAGTTAGTTGGTGCACCCTCTCATGGTCTATCAAGGCTAAAAATGTATTGTGATCGAATATCTATAAAAGTAATTAACCCAAAACCTAAAATAAAGATTAAAAAAATATCCCCCTCAATCGCTCATGTTGATGGCAATAACAGTATTGGATTTGTTGCAGCAGATATTGCCATTAAAACAGCAATAGATAACGCTAAGAAAACTGGTATTGGTTTGGTCGCAGTCAAAAATAGTGGTCATTATGGTTTGTCTGGCTATTACGCTGAACAAGCTGTTAAAAAAAATTTAATGGTATTGGTGTTTACTAATGCACCACCAGCTGTTGCCCCCCATGGAGCGTTAAAAAGTTTATTTGGAACAAATCCAATTTGCTTTGGAACTCCAACAGGATCTAAAGTTCCTTTTATTTTGGATACCTCTATATCAATGATTAATAGAGGAAAAATTAGAGTTGCCGCAAGAGAAGGTAAAAAAATTCCTGCAGGTGTTGCATTGGATAAATTTGGCAAACCAACAACAGATGCTAAAAAAGCATTGGAAGGTGTTCAGCTACCTATAGCAGGGTTTAGAGGTTCGGGATTAGCTTGGATGGTTGATATTTTAAGCGGTGTTTTAACGGGTGGTAATCATGCTGGTCGAGTTAAAGATCCTTTTACAGATTTTAGTGGTCCTCAAAATGTAGGTCATTTATTTTTTGTAATGAAGCCTAATTTGTTTGTAGGTAATTCTTTTAAAAAAAGAATAAAGGATAATATTAAAACAATAAAAAAACTTCCTAAGGTTAAAGGAGTTAAAGAAATTCTTTATCCAGGTCAAAGTAAATTCAGTAGATATAAGAACAATCTTAAAAAAGAGATTAAAATCACAAAGAATATATTAGAAGATTTAAATAGTTTAATAAAATAAAACTACTATAGTAAGCTTATAATATGCGTCCTGTATTTAAAGTAATTATAATATACGAAATAGTTTTTTTTATTTTTTGGAATTTTCTATACTATTCTAATCCAGGTGTTGAAAGTTGGTTTAAGTTAGAAAATCTGACTGCTATATATACTGTTTTATCAACGATGGCTTTAGGATTTATTTTTGTATATGTGGTTTTTATTACCGCAAAATTAACAGGTATGCTTAATAAAATTAAAACCTTAAAAGATCCAAGAAAAAATATTTAGTCAACGAATAATTTTACCAAATTTTACAATATCTTTAACTAACAACTCTGGCTGCTCCATTGCAGCAAAATGTCCACCACTCGGCATTTCAGTCCATTGGATAATGTTAAATATTCTTTCTACATAAGATCTAGGGGGCCATTCAGACATTTCGGCTGGAAAAATTGCGACTGCAGTTGGAATTGCTATCTTTTTAAAATCTTTGGGGAAAAAACGTCCTCCTTCTTCCCTTCTTCCATAATAAATCCAAGAAGCTGTATTGAAAGTTTTTGTAACTACATAAACCATAATATTAGCCAACAAGGTGTCTTTTGAATAAGCACTTTCAATATCACCATTTTTTAGATCAGACCAAGAATACATTTTTTCAATGATCCAAGCTGCAACTCCAACAGGACTATCCATCATTCCATAACTTAAAGTTTGTGGCTTTGTTGCTTGTTGAGTTCTATAACCATTCTGCATGACTTGATCTTTATCAAATCTTTTTTGCCACTCTTCTTCCTCTTTAGTTTTAGTTCCATCTGGATGACGCATGGTTAAACAGTTAATATGAATTGCTTTGCAAGTTTTAGAATGATCATAGGCAATCCAATTAGCAATAGTCGCTCCCCAGTCTCCACCTTGTGCTAAATAATTTTTATACTCAAGATTTTCTATCATTAGTTTATTTAAAATAGTTGCCATTTTTCTAGGACCCATTGGTTTAGAAGGTCTACCAGAAAACCCAAATCCAGGTAAAGATGGGACAATAACATCAAAAGCATCTTCTACCTTTCCACCAAATTTTTCAGGATGTGCAAGTTTTTCAATTATATGTAAAAACTCTACAATTGATCCAGGCCATCCATGCATGAGAAGCAATGGGGTTGGGTTGGAGCCACTACCCTTTTCATGAATAAAGTGCATTTCAATGTCATCTACAATAGTTGTAAAATTTGAAAATTTATTTATTTCTGCCTCATGTTTTCTCCAGTCAAAATCTTTAATCCAATAACTTGAAATCTCCTTCATATAATCAAGATTACTTCCATATTTCCAACCACCATCATTGGGCATTTCATGCCATGGATAATTTTTTACCTTAGTGTAGATATCTTCTAGTGTTTTATCAGAAGTATTTATTTTAAAAGGCTTAATCATTGTTAATTTACAGTATATACTTATTAAAAATTTTGTTTAAATATAATTCATGCTTTCAAATAAAGAAATCATTTGTCCTAATAACTTGCTAGATTTTGCCCAGAAGAAAAAAGGTGTGAATGCAGCTATCGTTAATGCAGGTTTACCCTTGCCTATGCTCTCTGTTCAAGATGCTGTAAAAGAAAATCTTATTATACCCATCTTTATAGGGGATAAAAAAAAAATTCTACAATGTGCAGAGCAATTACAGTGGGATATTTCTAAATTTGAAATTATTGATGAGCCTATTGAGAATAATACAGCTGCTATTGCTGCAAAACTTGCAGGTGAAGATAAGGTAAAAATTATTGTTAAAGGTCATATTCACACAGATGTCTTGATGAAGGAGGTTTTAAAAAGGGAATATAATTTACTTGGAAAAACTAGACTAAGCCACATTTGGCACATGACTACCACAAAGGATGGCAGCCCACTTATAATTACTGATGGTGCTTTAAATGTTTTACCTAATGTGAAAACAAAAATGCATATTTTAAGAAATGTAATTGATTTTTCAAATCGTATAGGAATTGAAAGACCTAAAGTTGCTGTTCTTTCAGCGACAGAGGAAGTTTTAGATAGTGTGCCAAGCTCAATTGATGCAAATGAAATTACAAAACTTGCCAAAGAAGATAAATTAAATGCAGATGTTTTTGGTCCTTTAGCATTTGATAATAGCATTTCAAAAAAATCTGCAGCTATCAAGGGTGTTAAAAACATTGTTGCTGGTGAAGCTGATGTATTGTTAGTTCCAAGTGTTGAAACTGGAAATAGTTTAGTTAAGATGATGATATA
>CAJQSG010000005.1 GCA_905612525.1 uncultured Candidatus Pelagibacter sp.
TTTAATTATTTTAGTAACAATTTTTTTTTTTACTTTCTTCTCAGGGGTTTTTTTAAAGATTTTCGCTAAAATATTTGTCGTACTTGTTTTCTTCATTTTTATACTTTTCATGATCCTCAGGAGGATCTTTTTTTACAGTTATATTTGGCCAAACTTCAGAATATTTAGTATTCATCTCAAGCCATTTTTCGCTTCCAGATTCAGTATCTGCAACTATAGCATCAACTGGACATTCTGGCTCGCAAACGCCACAATCTATACACTCATCCGGTTTAATTACAACCATATTTTTGCCTTCATAAAAACAATCAACTGGACAAACTTCAATACAGTCCATTAATTTACACTTAATACATTTGTCATTTACAATGTAGGTCATTTTTTTTGCTCTTGTTTTATTTTCTCTTTTAAGTCACCCATTTTTTTATCATCTATATATAATAAACCACCAAGTCTCCTCATCAAGTTTGTCTCATAGATATCCGCACTGTCATCTGAATAAATAATTCTCCATAAAGACTCAACAATTCTAATTTTATCCGATTCAGGGGCGTTTTTAACCTCTTTAGTAAAATCTAATATTTGATTTGAATTTTCTTCAATAATAGAAGCATCTGAGATTAATTTATCTATACCAGAGCTTTCTGCACCCAGATCAATTAAAGTTTTTTTAATAATATTCTTTTCTTTTTCCTCATAAGCCTGATCAATTTTAGCTGTATGAATTAATAGAGCTGCAATCCTAGAGTAAAAATAATTATTACACACTTCATTTTTTTTTATATTTTTGAAAAAGTTAATCATTAATTAAAATTAAAATTTTTTAATACTTTAAAGGGACTATTTGAAGATTCTATTTTTTTAAAGTTTTTTTTAATTTGTTTTTTTGGACTATACCTAAAATACATATCTTTGTCTCTTTCTACAGTTCTATAATTCATTTTTTCAATTAATCTTTTAAAATTATCTTTACTACATCCTAATAAATTAAGCATTTCAGGAATTAGCTTAATCTCCTTATCTTTTTCCACATTAGAGTTTATTATTTGCACAAATAATCTTTCTAAAATATCTATTCTAACAAAATAATTATCAAAACTTTCAAAACCACAGAGAAGCATAAAGTTTTTATTTTTTATACTTTTATTATCCAAAAAATTTAAACCAAAGGTAGGAGGGGTTAGGTCAAAGTCTTTTTGATTAAAATTTTTCCATAATAAGGTTCTTAAAGAAACAGCCTCAGGTTTTAACAGTCTAAATAAAAAAACATGATATCGACCAAATTTCACACCTAAGTCTCTTAAAATTTTTCTCTCTTCTTGACCAAGTTTTTGTAAATATTCAGCCACTACCTCTCTTTTTATTACCCCATTACTTTCATATAGCTGATAGGCCAGAGCTTTAATTGATGAGTTACTCTCTTTTAAATTTCTTAAATCAATTAAACTTTTTAATATTAAATTTATTTTCTCTTTAATCCACTTTTCAATAAAGTCAGATAACTTCTGTTTGTCATCATTTTCTAGAATATCATCTACTATTAAAAGTATATCGGGGTTTAAATAATCCTTACCAGCTAATATTTTAGCAATCGGAAAATTTTTCCAATAAATTTTAAAATCACCTTTTATTTCTATTAATCCTGTATCAATAATTGTTTGAATTCTTTTTTGTAGCTCTGGGCCTACCGTTTGCCTTGCTGCTTTTTTTAATGATTTAATATCAGCTTCAAGTGCGCCAACTTTTAAATCCATCTCAAACCTTAAACCTTTTAAATCACCAATAAACTGTTCATCAATTATCACTTTATTATCTTCCATTATCTTAGTTTTGAATTCCATATCTTGTTTTAATCCTCTTGCAAGCACACTAGCTCTTTTGTCGATAAAAGTTTTAGTAAGTTCTTCATGTAGTCTGTCAGACAATCTGTCTTCTAACAATTTTGTTTTTTCTATCCAATAACTTTGGTTTTCAACCCAATTAATTTTATTTGAAACATATGACCAAGTTCTAACATTTGCAATTCTATTTGATAAAGAATCAACATTTCCCTCTAATTTATCTAATTTTACTAATTGTAGTCTCATATAATTGCTAGTAATTTTACCATCTTTACCATTTAAAAAGGCAAAAACTCTACTAACAACCTCGAGATGGTTTCCATAAGTTTTTTTTACAAAATCAGGAATTTGACAACATTCCCAAAGTAATACCAACGTTTCTTGATTATTTTTAATGTCGTGACCTTCCATGTCTTTTAAAAAATATTTTAAAAGTTTTTCATCTCCACACTCATGTATTTTTCTTAACCAATCTCTATTAGGTCTTTCTTCAAGTGATTTAATTAAGCTTAAAGCGTTATTAAAATTTAAATTAGAATTTCTCCAAAATAGCATCTTAATTTCTTCAAATTTATGATTTTCAAGCAGCCCAACCTCTTCTGCAGAAATTTCCTTACAGTCACCAGTAATTCCAAAATTTCCATCATTTAAATATCTACCAGCTCTTCCAGCAATTTGTCCAATTTCAGACATGTTGAGACGTCTTAACTTTCTTCCGTCAAATTTTTTTAAATTTGAAAAAAAAACATTTTCTAAATCCATATTAATTCCCATTCCAATTGCATCAGTTGCAACTAGAAAATCAACATCACCAGACTGATATAATTGAACTTGTGCATTTCTTGTTTTAGGGCTTAATGAACCCATAACAATAGCTGCTCCACCTTTTTGTCTTCTTACAAGCTCTGCAATTGCATAAACTTCTTCAGTTGAAAAAGCTATTATTGCTGTTTTTCTATTTATTCTTGAAATTTTTTTATGACCTACGTAGGAAAGTTGAGATAGTCTTTCTCTATTTATAAATTCTGTATCTTCATCTAGCTTGTTTACTATACTTTTAATAGTGCTTGAACCCATAAGCATTGTTAGTTTCCCCCCACGAAGATTTAATAATCTATCAGTAAATATATGGCCTCTTTCATGATCTGCACACATTTGTATTTCGTCTATCCCAACAAAATCTAAATGTTTATTAATTGGCATAGATTCAACTGTGCAAAGAAAATATTTTGCATTTGGAGGAATAATTTTTTCTTCACCAGTAATTAATGCAACTTTATCTATACTTATTTTTTTAATAATTTTGTCATATACTTCACGCGCAAGTAGCCTCAGAGGAAAACCAATCATTCCCGAATCAAAAGAAAGCATTGTTTCAATTGCTAGGTAGGTTTTGCCAGTATTTGTCGGACCAAGAACAGCTGTAATTTTGTTTTTAAACATTTCTATTTATGGTACCTTTATTTTTTACTCCACCACATCTTGTTACCCATAAAGAACAAAAATGGACTAAAACATGACCGAATCGTAAGGATAAAAGTTCTCATTTGCTCTTTATACACTAATTAATTTAACATAATAAAAAACAATTCTGTATTAGTATTTTGCAGCAAAGCTATGAATAAAAAATTATGGGAAGCGTCACCTAATCAGAAAAAAAAATCTCTTTTATCGAGTTATGAGCAATTCATTTCAAAAAAATTCAAAAAAAGATTTAATCAAAAATATGACAATATTTTAAAGTGGAGTATTGAAAACCCAGGTAATTTTTGGAGTTCTATTTGGGATTTTTCTAAAATTAAAGGATTTAAGAGTAAAACTAAAATAAAAAAATCAAAAATATTTTATAAAAATAAATTTTTACCAAATTCAAAGTTAAACTTTGCTGAAAATTTACTCTCAAAAAATAATGAGAATAAAGCAATAACATTCATTAGCGAGAATGGTTTTCGAGAAGAAAGAAGCTGGCACGAGTTAAACATTAATGTAAGTAAAATATCTAAATTTTTAAAAAGTATTAAAATTAAAAAAAAAGATAGGGTTGCAGCATATATGCCCAATACTATTGAGACTGTTGAGGCATTTATAGCCTCCTCTTCCTTAGGAGCAATATGGTCCTCATGCTCACCAGATTTTGGTGTTAAAGGTTTAGTAGAACGTTTTTCACAAATTAATCCAAAAGTTTTATTTGTAGTAGACAAATATTTTTATAATGGAAAAATAATAAATGTTTTAGAAAGAGTTCCTCTAATTTTAAAAGAGATACTTTCTATTGAATATGTTGTCATTGTTAATTACCCGGGAGAAAAGTATTTAGAAAATAAACATACATCTAAAAAATCAAAAGTACTTAAATGGAGTGAGTTAATGAAACAAGAATCTGAAGAGATTCAATTTCCTAAATTTGATTTTGAGCAAGATCTTGCAATCTTATATTCGAGCGGAACCACAGGAAAACCAAAGTGTATATGTCATAGGAATGGAGGAGTTTTACTTCAGCATAAAAAAGAGCACCAGCTTCATTGCAATATTAGAGAAGACGATAATGTTTTTTACTTTACTACTTGTGGATGGATGATGTGGAACTGGCTGGTAAGTGTCTTAGCTTCTAAGGCATCCATTGTTTTATTTGATGGGTCGCCAGTGTATAAAAAAGATGATTTGTTACTAAAAATAGCTGAAAAAGAAAAAATTACTTTATTTGGTATTAGTGCAAAATATATTGATGCTCTCCGTAAATCTAAGCCTACTTTAAAATATAAGTATAAATTATCAAAATTAAGAACAATTTGTTCTACTGGATCCCCTTTATCAAATGATGGGTTTAGATATATTTACGAGAACATAAAAAAAAATGTTCATTTATCATCTATTTCTGGGGGTACTGATATTGTATCTTGTTTTGTCTTGGGAAATTTATACCAGCCGGTAATTCTAGGTGAAATACAAAATAAAGGCTTAGGTATGAACGTTGATGTTTTTAATGAAAAGGGTGAATCTTTAAAAAATAAAAAAGGAGAGCTAGTTTGTAAAAACCCATTCCCATCAATGCCTTTAAAATTTTGGAATGATAAAAATGATATTAAATTTAAAAAAGCATACTTTAATAATTTTTTAAACACATGGTATCATGGTGACTATGCTGAGATAAAGAAAGGTGGTGGTTTTATTATACACGGTAGATCAGACACGACACTTAATCCTGGAGGAGTGAGACTTGGAACTGCTGAAATATACTCTGAGGTCGAAAAGTTTATAGAAATTAAAGAGTCCATTGTTGTTGGTCAAGCATGGGATAATGACGTCAGAATTATTTTATTTATAGTTTTAAACGCCAAACACGTGTTCGATGAAGATTTACTAAAAAAAATTAGAATACAAATTAGAAAAAATGCATCCCCGAGACATGTTCCATCTAAAATTATAGTAGTTGACGACATTCCAAGAACTAAAAATGGAAAAATAGTTGAACTAGCTGTAAAAAATACAATAGAAGGAAACGAAATTAAAAATAAAGAAGCGCTAGCAAACCCTAGAGTT
>CAJQSG010000006.1 GCA_905612525.1 uncultured Candidatus Pelagibacter sp.
ATTACCTGCGGAATCTACTCCCATTGCGATATCTGTAGATTGTGAATGAAGGTGGCTTTCTATTTTTGTTGCTTCTCTCCATGTAAAACCATCTTGGTCATACCCAATATCTTTAATACAGTCTCTAACTTTTTGAATAAGATCTTCTTCTTTAATTTTGGGACCTCTTACTTCACCAGCAAGAATAACCTTATTTGTGGTGGTTAGTGTTTCACATGCTACTCGTGAAAAAGGATCTCCAGAAAGGTAGCTATCAACTACCATATCTGAGATACGATCTGATACTTTATCTGGGTGACCCTCAGATACAGATTCACTCGTAAATAAAAAATTTTTTAAACTACTCATTTGCTAGTTTAATAAATGAAAAAGTTAAAAAAATATATAATAAAATAAGTATTAAAAAAATTTTATTTCCATATAGCATAAAAGGTGTTGATTTAACTGACTTGCTCTCTGATAATTCGACAAAACCTGTTGAACCAAATTCTACTTTTTGTTCTATAATGCCCATGGGATTTATAACAGCTGAAATGCCATTATTAGCAGATCTAATTATATATTTGCCACTCTCTATAGACCTAAAAATACTATGTGAAAAGTGTTGCTTAGGCCCTATAGAATTTCCGAACCAGCCATCCTCTGAAATATTAATTATATAGTCAAAATTTTTATCTTTAGATAGTTTTCCTGAGTAAATTATCTCATAGCAGATTAAAGGAAGTAAGTTTAAATCAATTTTATTAATCTTTATATTGAGGAGTTTTCTAACATTGCCCCCAGAAAATGACCGATGCTCATTTGTGATAGTTTTAAGACCGATTAAGCTTAAAATATTCTCAAAAGGAGTGAATTCTCCAAAAGGCACTAAATTAACTTTGTTATAATTTTGTATTAATTCTAACTTATTATTAAATACAGCCATTGAATTAAAAAACAAATTTTCATTATTTTTTTTTTTTACGCTGTTAAGACCCATTATAATTAGGTCATCATCATCAAAATTATTAATAAATAAATTTTTATATAGACTCATATCTTTTATATGGCTGTCAGGAATAATTCCTTCTGGCCATATAAAAATTGTGGGTTCTTTTTTTTCAGAAATACTAAGATCTATAAGCTCGTTAATTATTATTAGCTCATCTTGTTCTGTATAAAATCTATCTAGACTGATATTGGGGGATATAGCCATTATTGTATAAGGTTTTTTAATACTTTCTAGGGAATTAAAATTACTATTTTTTAAACTTCCAAATAATAAAAAACCAACAGAAACCAAAATAAATAAAGAACACACTATAATTTCTTTCTTGGATTTTCTCAAAATAAATACAGCAGGAATGGTAAATAAAGAAATACAAAATAAATTAAAAGAATAAGTTCCAATAACAGAAAGTATTTGTATAAAATTAATACTACCTACAAAACTAAATGCGATTAAATTCCAAGGAAAACCGGTAAATATAGATCCCCTTATAAATTCAATTACACTAAATAGAATTGAAAAAATAAGAAATGAGCTGATAACATTTTTGGTATAAAAAATTGAGAATAGGAAGGTCATTAAACCATAAAATATAGCTAAAAGGGTCGGTAATAAAATTATAGCTAGCGGGATCAAAAACTTAAAACTTTGATCAAAAGTTAATGAAATTGCTACCCAGTATAAACTAAATAAAAAATATCCAAATCCAAAATACCATCCATATTTAAAAAAAGATTTATTATTGGATAATTCTTTTTTTTTATTAAAAAGAAAAATGAAAAATAAAGAAAAGGTGATAAAATTAATTATAAAATAATTATATGGTGGTAAGCTATAAGAGCTTATTGCTCCTAAAAAAATAATATATAAAGAATTTAGAAAGTTTTTTTTAAACAAGTTTAGCTATCTTTATTTTGACGGTTTTGTAAATTTTTTCTTCTTCCACAAGCATTTTTTTAAAATCTTTTAATTTAATATGGTCATATCCTAATAAATGTAAAAAACCGTGAATAAAAATCTTAATTACTTTACTCTTAAACTCTAGATTACTTAAAGTTTTTGGTTTGTTCATAAAATCATAGCTAATGATAATATCTCCAATATACGTTGATTTGTTTATATTAAACTTTTTTTCAAAAGGAAAAGATAAAACATCTGTTGATTTATTCTTATTTCTAAATTTTTTATTTAACCTTTTAATATTTTTATTATCTGAGAGTAAAATTGTTAAGCTTATTTTTTTTTTAATAAATCTGTATCTTTTAGGAAAAAACTGGACTAGAGAATTAAAAAAAAAATCCTCTTTTTTAATCTTTTTACTCCAAAGATTGCTTTCAGAAACCACATCTATACTAATCATTTTCTTGGTCTGAATATGCTTTTACAATCTTAGAAACTAGTGGATGCCGAACCACATCAGAATGATCAAAATCTACTACTGAGATTTCATCTAGATGTCCTAATAATTTTTTAGAACTATTTAATCCAGACATATTCTTATGAGGTAAGTCGATTTGAGATGGATCCCCATTTATAACAATTTTTGAATTTTCTCCAATACGTGTTAGAAACATTTTAATCTGTGTGTCTGTTGCATTTTGTGCCTCATCCAAAATTGCGAAAGAGTTTTTTAAAGTTCTTCCTCGCATAAACGCAAGTGGTGCTATTTCAATATCACCAACCTCAATCATTCTTTGAATTTTTTCAAAGTCAAAAAGATCATAAAGAGAATCGTATAAAGGTCTTAGATAAGGATCTACTTTTTCCTTCATATCCCCTGGTAAAAAACCTAATCTTTCACCAGCTTCAACTGCTGGTCTTGATAAAATGATTCTTTCAATCTTCTTATCAAGCAACAAAGTCAAACCAACCGCAACGGCCAAAAAAGTTTTACCTGTTCCAGCAGGACCCGTTGATATAACAATATCACTTTGTCTTAAAGCTCTGACATATTCCTTTTGTTTTTCTGATCTTGGAATAACTGATTTTTTTGGAGTTTTAATTATATCTGAAACATTATTATTTTTCACTTTTTCTTCAATCATAAATTTATCTACAGAAGAGATTATATCTTTTTGTTCTACAGTACCATTGTTTATAAACTGGTTAGCTAAAAATTGAATAGCATTTTTTGTGATTTCATTTTGTTCTGGCGATGATTTTATTAAAATAGAATTACCTCTAGAATATAGATTAGTGTTAGTAATTTTTTCTAGTTCTTTTAGATTTTCATTAAATTCACCTACCACACCCATTAACAAATCATTATCTTGAAATATAACACTCAAAGAATTGTTGTCAGAATAGACAAATTTTAGAATAGAATTAATTTTTTTTGAAGTTACGTTATTCAACTTTTAGGCCACCTTCTGTTTATAACTTTCTTTTAGTTTACCAAACAAACTGTTTTGATTGCTACTGGTAATTTCAACTTGTACAATTTTTCCAATATTCTCAAGATCACCATCAAAAATTACTGACGTCATATATTCCGTTCTACCAAATAACTTAATTCCATCTTTCATTCTATTTTCAACTAAAACGTTAACAGTCTTGCCCTCTAAGGATTTATTTTTTTCTATTTGATTATTAAATAATTTTTTTTGAATTATCTCTAATCTTTCTTTAGATTTTTTTTTATCTACTAGATCAAGATCGGCAGCTACAGTGCCTGGTCTTGGGCTGAAAATAAATGAATATGAATTGGTAAACTTTACTTTTTCAATCAGCTCCATTGTGTTCTTGAAATCATCATCATTTTCTTCTGGATATCCAATAATAAAATCGCTTGAAAACTCTACATTTACGTTAATCTTTTTTAACCTTTCATAAATTATTAAATATTCTTCAATAGTGTGTTTTCTATTCATTAATTTTAAAATTTTATTTGATCCACTCTGTACTGGAAGATGGACTAAAGGCATTAATTTAGTTGATTTTTTATAAACATTTATCAAGTCATCAGTCATGTCTTTAGGATGAGATGTGGTATACCTAATTCTCTTGATCTCATTAAAATTTTCTAGCTCTAATAATAAATCTGATAATTTATATTTTTTATTTTTGTCTTCATAACTATACGCGTTGACATTTTGCCCTAAAAGAATAATTTCTTTAGCACCACTTTGAACTATCTCATGAGCTTCGTTAATTATCTGATCAAACGGACGGGAGTATTCAGGCCCACGCGTGTATGGAACAACACAAAAATGACAAAACTTATCACACCCTTCTTGGATTGTTAAAAATGAGGATACTTTACTATTTTTATTTTTAATTTTACTTAAATAATTAAATTTTAGAATAGTATCAAACTCTGTCTCCTCTTCTTTTTTCTTATTATTGGTGTGTCTTTGTATAGCATCATTAATCTTATGATATGACTGTGGTCCAATCACTATATCAATGTAAGGTTCGCGCCTTAGCATCTCTTGATTTTCTGCTTGAGCAACACACCCAGCTACAATCACAATTGGTTTTTTTTTAGATCTAAAAATTTTTTTTACCCTTCCAATTTCGTGGTAAACTTTTTCTTTTGCTTTATCTCTTATGTGGCATGTATTTAAAAGATAGCAATTTGCATCCTCATACTTATCTGTTTTTTCAAAACCTATTTTTTTAACTGTATCAAATATACGATTTGAATCGTATTCATTCATTTGACAACCAAAGGTTTTAATAAATATTTTTTTCAACATTAAGTTAGGATTTCTTTTTAACCCCATATAATTCTAGCTTATGATCCACTAATCGATAACCATGTTTATCTGCAATTTTTTCTTGTAATTTTTCAATTTCATCATCAACAAATTCTATAATTTCTCCTGACTTAATATCTATTAAATGATCGTGATGACCTTCATTCAATTCTTCATATCTTGCTTTGCCACCTTTAAACTCATGCTTTGCTAAAATTCCAGATTCTTCAAATAGTTTTACTGTTCTGTAGACTGTTGCAATACTAATTTTTGAATCAACTTTTGAAACCCTATTATATAGTTCGTCTACGTCAGGGTGATCATTCGACTCTGACATGATTTTGGCAATAATTTTTCTTTGATCTGTAAGTTTAACTCCTTTGGCTAAACATTTTTGTTCAATACTTTCTGACATAGTTAATTTTAACTTAAATAAATAGGATTAATCAAATTCTTTTTAATTTTATATTTTTCACATAACTGTGGCACATCTACATATTTAATAGCCTCTGATTCATTAAAATCGTCAAAACTGAAGCTATAATAGTCAATTTTTTTAGTTAAAAACAAAGCTTTGATTGTTGATAAAGAGTTTCTAATACCTGCAAAACTACCTGGTCCTCTATTAACGTAAATAGCACTTATGTTATCTAAGGAAGTCTTATTATTTTTTAAAAATTCATTAATTAAAATCATTAATTTTTCAAAATTAATTTTACTATTTTCAAGACTACAAGTATAAATATTTTCACTAACTATGAATGCTAAAAAAATTTTATCTCTTGCAGCATCTACTATTAAGTTATTCATTATAATATTATTATTTAATTCTAACTCTAAAGCAGAAGAGCAGAATATCAAATCTTATTCTGGCGATAAGGGTATTCTTGCATTAATGTATCATAGGTTTGATGAAAGTAAATACCCCTCAACAAATATCCAAATGGATGTTTTCAAACAACAAATAAAAATAATCAGAAATTCAAAATACAACTTTTATGACCCTAAAGATTTAGAAAAAAATTTTCATATTACAAAAATAGAAAAAAAAATACTCATTACTATAGATGACGCATTCTCTTCATTCTATGAGATTGCCTGGCCTTATCTAAAAGAGGAAAAAATTCCATTTATTCTTTTTATTTCAACAGAAGCTATTGGGAAAAATGGATATATGACGTGGGATCAAGTAAAAGAATTAGAAAAAGAAAACATTGCCTACTTAGGTAACCACTCTCACACACACGACTATTTGGTAGACCTAGAAAATGATAAATTTATAAAAGACATTAACACTGCTAGTAAAATTTTTATTAAGAACCTTGGATATAATCCTATTTTTTTTTCTTATCCATTTGGTGAATATAACAATTTTATAAAAGATTATTTAGCTAAAAGTTTCAAATTTTCTTTTGGTCAGCACTCTGGTGTAATTGATATTAATAAAAATAAATATGAATTGCCCAGATTTCCAATCAATGAAAAATATGGTGATTTAAAAAGATTTGAATTTTTAATCAACCTTCATCCTTTAGAATACAAAACCTTATCCCCAGAAGAAAAATATCTAACAGATAATAATCCTCCTAAATTTATAGTAGAGTTTTTTAATGAACAAAAAAATTTAAACAATATTAATTGTTTTTCAGATGAGGGAAATAAATGGAAAAAAACCACTATTACTTTTGATAAAAATATATTAAATTTAAATTTTAAAGAAAAATTTTTATTTCGTAGGGGGAGAGTTAATTGCTCTTTAAATGATGATGGAGTTTGGAGATGGTTTGGTATTCAGTTCTCTATTAAACAAAATTAAATTAAACTTTGAAGATCGGTGCTCATAGGTAATAACTTAGCATCATCAAAATCTTCTAGATTATTTTGTCTTATTATTTGTTGTAAAATTTTAACATACTCTTTTCCAGTTTCTGCATATTTGTCTAAATATTCAGAAAGAATTATACTATCAAGTTTTTTTCCTTCATCTCTTAATTCAGCTCTAGTACTTCTAAAATTTTTATAAGTGGAGTGTGTATTTAAATTTCTTTGATATGCTTTCACCGATGCCTGTAATACTTTAAATTTCATAATCTTGTGAGTGCTGTTATCATCCGCTCTTTTAGGCTTTATTCCCTCACCAGACCATGTCCATTGACCAAACAATGCATTTCCTTCCTGAGCAAATCTTGAGGTACCCCATCCCGTTTCTTTTGCAGCTTGTGCGATAGCCATGGAGACAGGTATCTCATCCATTCTAATCTTTAGTGTAGACAAGTCTTTATTTACTACGCCGTATTGCTTAAATTTTAATCCTAGCCATTTTTTTTCAGCCTTTGTATTTTTGCTTTTATTCAGAATGTCAAACATTTTTTTTCTATCTAATTTGATATTATTGTTCTCTTTAATTATCAATGGTAAGATAATTTGAATAAATAAATCCTTTCTCTTTTTTGTATCTTCTATTTTTTTTATCTCTTGTGGCAGCAGTGTTAGCGTGATTGGTTTAACTAATTTACTTTTTCTCACATCTTCTAAATTATAATTAGTTGATTTAAATAATTCGTTAATTGTTGCAGCACTCAGTCTTACCGTGTCGGCAGGCTGCTCATCAAATTTTAATATATCTTCAAATAGAAATTTTTGATTTACATCGTCATCTAATGTGGCTTCTTGGTTTTCTAATAGTTTTTTTAAATTATTTTTTGAATTATGTTCAAAGTTTTTAGAAAAAATTCTATTTTCATTTGTAATTTCAATTGTTAATGGCGCAATAAAAAAAAATGATATTATTATTAAGCTAGCTAGAAAAGTTCTTGATAAGATACTTAAGCTATCTTCTTCATTCTTTTTTTTACTTACTACAAATCCTTTTTTTTTCAAATATTTTTTAATTTCTGTAATTGAAATTTTACTTTTCATCATAATTATACCGCAACTACTTCTTTTACTTCAGGAAGATAATGACACAAAAGATTTTGAACACCTTGTTTGAGGGTAAGAGTTGAGCTTGGACAGCCAGAGCAGCTTCCTTGTAGCTCTACTTTTACAATTCCATTTTTAAATTCTTTAAATTTAATATCACCTCCATCTTTTGCAACAGCAGGTCTAATTTTTGTCTCAAGAATACTTATGATTTGCTTTTCAATTTCATTAAATTCTTCTTTCTTTTCCTCAAATAGTTCATTTGCAATAACAAATTCTTTTCCTGTAGCATAAAAATCATTAATTAATGAAATGACTATATGTTTAATATCTTCCCAAACTATATCTTCTTTTTTGTTAATAGATAAAAAATCTGTTCCTAAAAATACTCCCGTTACTCCATTGATAGACAAAAGATTTCTTACTAATTCATTGTCTGTATCTTCTTTTTTGGTTACCTCAAAGGAACCACTTTTAGATACATTTTTTCCTGTTAAAAACTTAAGGGAATTTGGATTTGGTGTTACTTCAGTTTGAATGAACATAATTTTATATATAGTGGTAAATTTTTAAATTTAAACTAATTAATATATTTTGTTAAAAACCTACCAATTCTTTAATTTCTTTAATTTTTTTTGAGGCAATTTTGTCTGCTTTAACTGATCCTTCTAATAAAATTGTATCTAAGTATTTTTCATCGTTTAATAACTTTTTGATTTCTTTTGAAATTGGTTCAATTGTTTCAGTTAGTGCTTCTGATAGTTTTCCTTTAAATTCAGAAAAATTTTTTCCATTAAATTCACTTACTGAATTTTCTAGATTTTGTTTTGTTAAACTCGAATAAATTCCCAATAAGTTTTCAGCTTCTGGTCTATTAACTAAGTCTTTAACTTCCTTAGGTAATGGTAGTGGGTCAGTTTTTGCTTTTTTTACTTTATTCAATATTTCTTCTTTATTATCAGTAAGATTAATTCGACTTAGGTCTGAAGGATCTGATTTACTCATTTTTTTTATTCCATCTTTAAGACTCATTATTCTAGAAAATTGTTTTTGTATTAAAGGCTCTGGTACTTTTAAAAAATCTGATGCATTAAAATCATTATTGAATTTTTGTGCAATATTTCTACAAAGCTCTAAGTGCTGTTTTTGATCATCTCCAACCGGAACATGTGTCGCGTCATAGAGTAGAATATCTGCGGCCATTAAAACTGGATAGGAATAAAGACCTATACTAGCTTTTTCTTTATCTTTACCAGCTTTTTCTTTAAATTGCGTCATCCTGTTAAGCCAACCTATTTTTGAAATACAACTTAAAATCCATGCAGCTTCTGAATGTGCTGAAACCATTGATTGATTAAAAATTATACTTTGAGCTGGATCAATTCCACATGCAATAAATGTAGCCGCAGTCTCTCTTATATTCTTTTTTAATTCTTTGGGGTCTTGTTTAACCGTTATTGCATGAAGATCTACAACACAAAAAATACATTGATTTTTTTTTTCATTCTGAAGTTCTACAAAATTTTTAATTGCACCAAGATAGTTTCCTAGATGAAGGTTTCCCGTTGGTTGAACTCCTGAAAAAATTTTTTTACTCATATTAGTAGCTTAAGTTAATATCACTTCTTTTAAAAGCCTTGATTAAAATTGCAATAAAAAGATAAAATATTAGTCCCGATATAACTGCACTGACTAAGTAAATTGCTTTAACGTTTGATTCATAGAAAAACTTTTCATTAAAAAAATAAATTACATAATTAAAAAATATTCCCATTAGCACTGAGGCTATTAAAATTTTAATAAATTTAACTATAAAAACAAAATTAAAATTGAATAGACTTTTTGTTTTTAAAAAAATAAACAGTAAAATAGCATTAACCCAAGACGATATCGTGGTTGCTATTGGTATAATCAAAAACCCAACTTCTTTAAAAAAAGTAATACTAATAAATACATTTAATAAAACTGAAGTTAAAGAAATATAAAAAGGTATTTTTGTATTATGTCGTGCAAAGAAAAAAGTTGAAAAAACTTTAATCAAAGAAAATGCTGGCAAACCAATAGCAAAATAAAATAAGGCTTTTCCAGAGTTTCTGGCGCTCTCTTCATCAAATGACCCATAGCCGAATAAAGAAGAAATAATCTCTTCAGATGCTATTAGTAATGCAATTGCTGCAGGTATACTTAAAAATAAACTTAACTCTAAAGCTTTATTTTGAATTAAATTTATCTTTTCCTTCTTATTATTTTGAACATGCCTAGAAAGTTGAGGGAGTATTACTGTGCCTATTGCAATTCCCGCAATAGCAAGATTTATTTGATAAATTCTATCCGCATAATAAAGATAAGATACTGCACTAGTTTGGAAAGATGCAATTATTGTTCCTACTAAAATATTTATTTGAGTAACACCAGAAGAAAAAATACTAGGAAGTAATTTTCTAAAAAAAATTTTAACCTTACTATCTATTTTAATATCTAATTTGAATTTAGGAGAAAAATATTTTTTTACAAATAAATATAAAAATATAAATTGTAATACTCCTGATATAGTAACTGCGTAAGACAAATAATGAACCAATTGGTCGTCTAAAATTTTTCCAAAAAATAATACTCCTATTAAAAAAATATTTAAAATGATGGGCGCGGCCGATGCTACGGCAAATTTATTATGTGAATTTAAAATGGCAGAAAAAAAAGATGCCAAACTAATAAACATTAAAAAAGGGAAAGTAATTCTTGTCAAAATTATAGCTAGTTCCATTTTTTGTTGATCAGCCTCAAAACCTGGTGCAATTAAAAAAACAAATAATGGCATCAGTATCTCAATGATAAGAACTAAAAAAAATAGTCCTACAATAAGTAAATTAAAAACATTATTTGCAAATATTTGAGCCTCTCTTTTCTTATTCAACAGTGATGAATAACTGGGCACAAATGCAGCATTAAAAGTTCCTTCTGAAAATAATCTTCTAAATGTATTTGGAATCCTAAATGCTACAAAGAAAGCATCGGCTAAGGGACCTGCTCCAAGAAATACTGCTATTAATATGTCCCTTACATAGCCTAACAATCTACTAATTATAGTGAAGAAACTAAATGTGCCTGTTGACTTAATAAGATTCATAAATCATATTAGTCTTAAATTTGCTGCATTTGTATATCTAATTAACATAGATGAAAAAAACTAAAATAGAACATTACACTGATAAAGAAGCATTAGAATTTCATAGCTTAAATAAGCCTGGAAAAATTGAAATAAACTCTTCAAAGCCAATGACCACCAAAAGAGATTTGGCTTTAGCGTATTCACCTGGTGTAGCTATTCCTGTTCAAGCAATTTACGATAACCCTGAGACAGCTTATGATTATACATCTAAGGGAAACTTAGTTGCAGTAATAAGTAATGGATCTGCAATTTTAGGTATGGGTAATCTTGGCGCACTAGCTTCTAAACCTGTAATGGAGGGAAAAGCAGTTTTATTTAAGAGATTTGCAGATATAGATTCTATTGATTTAGAAATTGATTCGCAAGATTCAAATGAAATAATCAATAGTATTAAAAATTTTGCATGTAGTTTTGGTGGAATTAATTTAGAAGATATAGCTGCTCCAGATTGTTTTATAATTGAAGAAAAATTAAAAGAAATTTTAGATATTCCAGTTTTTCATGATGATCAACATGGGACAGCAATTATAACAACCGCAGCATTGATCAACGCTTTAGACATAAGTGGTAAATCTATAAAAGATATTAAAGTTGTAGTCAATGGAGCTGGAGCTTCTGCGGTAGCTTGTACAAACTTATTTAAAAATAGTGGTGTACCCAATGAAAATGTAACCATGTTAGATCGTAAAGGGGTAATTTATAGTGGTAGAACTGAGGGCATGGACCAGTGGAAATCAGCCCATGCAATTGATACTAAAAATAGAACCTTGGAAGAAGCCATTAATGGTGCTGATGTATTTTTAGGGTTATCCGCCAAAGGAGCTTTAAAAAAAGAATTAGTAAAAACAATGGCAAAGAATCCAATAATTTTTGCTTGTGCAAATCCTGATCCAGAAATAACTCCTGAGGAAATAATGGAAGTTAGAAGTGATGCTATTATTGCAACTGGAAGGTCAGATTACCCTAACCAAGTAAATAATTTAATTGGTTTTCCATATATCTTCAGGGGTGCTTTAGATGTTAGGGCGACAACAATTAATGAAGAAATGAAAGTCGCTGCAGCAGACGCAATTGCAAAATTAGCCAGAGAAGACGTTCCTGATGAAGTTGTTGCTGCAATGGGTGGTGATCGTCCTAGATATGGAAAAGACTATATAATTCCATCTACTTTTGATCCTAGATTAATTAGTGTAATTCCTGCGGCTGTAGCAAAAGCTGCAATGGATAGTGGTGTTTCAAAAAAAGACATAAAAGATTTTGAGGTTTATAAAGAACAACTTAAACAAAGGCTTAATCCATCTATTACAATCATGCAGGGTATTAATTCTTATATTAAAAAAAATCAAAAAAGAATTGTTTTCGCAGATGGTGAGGACGAAAACACTCTTAAAGCTGCAATAGCTTTTAAAAATTCGAAATTAGGAATTCCAATTTTAGTTGGTAAAAAAGAGAAGATTAAAGAAACAATAAAAAAAATTGGTTATAACGAAAATTTTGATATTGAAATAACAAATTCTACAGATTCTAAAAAAAGAGAAAAGTACGTAAGTTATTTATTTAAAAAAATGCAAAGAGAACAAGGTCTTTTAGAAAGAGATTGTGACAGACTTGTAAGAAATGATCGTGTTATATGGGCTTCTTGTATGGTTGCATGTGGCGATGCTGATGGCGCTGTTACAGGTAATACAAGAAGATTTGGAGCTTCTTTAGATAAAGTTACTCAAGTAGTTGATGCAAGACCAGGTGAAATCATGTTTGGCTTAAATATGGTTGTTTCTAAAGGAAAAACTATTTTTGTTGGAGATACTAGCGTGAATGAATACCCAAGTTCGGAAGAGCTTGCAGAAATTGCAATATCTTCAGCAAGAGTTGTGAAACTATTTGGTTTTGTTCCGAAGGTTGCTTTTGTTTCTCACTCAACTTTTGGTCAACCTCTTACGAGCAGAACTAAACATATCAAAAAAGCTGTTGAAATTTTAAAAGATAAAAATGTAAATTTTGATTTTGATGGAGACATGCAGCCAGATGTAGCTCTCAATGAAGAATATAAAGAGCTTTATCCTTTCTCAAGCATTGTTGGAAATGCAAATATATTAATAATGCCTGGTCAACACAGTGCTGCAATTTCATACAAAATGATGAAGAGTTTGGGTGAAACAAGGGTTATTGGACCACTTTTAATTGGCTTAGGTCAGCCAATTGAGATTGCACCTCTTAGATCTTCAACATCTGAGATAATAAATTTAGCTTCAGTTGCTGCTTACTCTGCTGATGTTATTGATTATAAAAAAAATTAGTTTTTTTGAATTCTTAAATCTTCAACCAAAACAATACTTGCTATAACATCCTCAACATCAAGTATCTCTTTTGCTTCATTTATCACTTCTTTTCTTTCTTTGGCTGTTAAAGAAATTCCATAAATAAATATCTTTTTTTTATATGTGTCTATTTGATAGTTAGTTGCTTTAATTTGTTTATTGAATATTAGAGCAGCACGCAATTGCGATGTTATCAATAAATCTTTTGCTGATTGTTTGAAGTTAAAGTTTTCTTTAATTTTAATATCATTTTTTACAGATCTGGTTCCTTTAGTTTCCCATGCTAACTTTGTAATTTGAAGTTTTTCTTCGGGATTATTAACCTTACCTTTTAAAAAAATTCTACCATCTAAAACACTTGAGTTTACTGATAGTAAGTAACTCTTATCTCTTAACATCAGTCTTGTAGATAGGTTTTTATGCATTACAGAGTCGTCTATTTGAGTACCTATAGATCTCGGATCAAAAGCAATACTTACGCCAGTTCCAAAAATTCCTTTGGAGCTTGCTCCTATGCATCCATTAAAAATTAAAAAAATTAATAATAAGAAAACTCTATTTTTCATTTTTCAATTTTAAACAGTAATTATAAATTTCTTTTTTTGGCACATTTGAATTTTGACTAATTAAATCAGTTATATCTTTGATGCTTAATTTTTTGATCATTTTTTGAATGTTACTTTTATCAGATTCGTTTAAAATTATCGATAGATTTTTTTTTTTTCTCCTCTCAGAAATAACAATTGTTAATTCTCCCTTAGGCTCAGATTTAAAAGGTTCAAGAACATCAATATCAGTCCTTATATGCTCTTCATAAAATTTAGTCATTTCTCTACATATTAAGATCTTTCTTCCTGCAAAATGATGCTTAATATCTTTTACGGACTTATTAAATTTTCGTGGAGAGATAAAAAAAATAATACAGCTTTCTAAATTAGATAGTTTTTCAAAATCGTCTTTTAGTTTATTACTTTTCTCTGGGAAAAAACCATAAAAAAAATATCTTTCACTGAACCCACTAATTGAAACAGCAGTTGAGACAGCAGAGGCTCCAGGTATTGGAAAAATATCTATTTTATTTGCCAAACATTCATTAATTAATATTGCCCCAGGATCTGAAACTGAGGGGGTTCCAGCGTCAGAAATTAACGAAACAATATAATTTGATTTTAAAATTCCTATTATTTTTAATAAATTTTTTTTTTCATTAAATTTATGATTTGAAATAAGTTTTGATTTAATTTCGTATCTATCTAATAAATTTTTTGAAATACGAGTATCTTCACACAGTATATAATCAGATTTTTTTAGTACGTCTAAAGCTCTTATAGTGATATCACTTAGATTGCCAATTGGAGTGGCAACAATATAAAGACCACTTTTAACTTTGTTATTTGTGTTTTCAGTATGTAGAATCATTAAATTATAATCAGTATAATAATAACATTAAAATGAATAAAATTATTAAAATTATATTACTTTTTACCTTAACCTTGCCACTTTCATTAGAAAGGGTGTTTGCTAAAGAAAAAATTAGAATTGGACTGCTTGTTCCATTAACAGGCAAAAATTTTGAAATTGGGCAATCCATAGTCAAGTCTACACGACTAGCTATTAACCAAATAAATAATTTGTCAATCGAAATTATCCCAAAAGATACTGCTTCAAATCCTGAAATTACTTTAGAGTCAGCAAAGGAATTAATTAGCTTAGGTGTAAAAATAGTTATCGGTCCAGTCTTTAATGAAAATTTAATTTACCTTGATAAACTAAATGAGCTAACTTTTTTATCTCTAACAAATAAAAGTAATCACAACTCAAAAAATATTATCAATGCAGGTATAAATGCTACGTCCCAATTAAATGCGATTAAAAGATTCATAGAATTAAATGGAATTAAAAAAACTATCTTTTTAACTCCAGATGTAGGTTATAAAAATGAAATTAAAGATGCTATTTTTAATTCTAAAATAAAAATAACAGAAAATTTTATTTATAATACCGATCCAACTAAACTTACTCAACAAATTGAAAAAATTACTCGCTACAAAATAAGAAAACAAAACCTTAAAGACGAAATAGTGAGACTTGAAAAATCAGAACAAAATAACAAAGAACAATTAATTGAAAGATTAAAAAAAAGAGATACTCTTGGTAGTGTAAAATTTGACTCAATAATAATTGCAGATTTTGATGAAAGTCTAAAAAGTGTTACAACTTCCTTATTATATACCGACATATCACCTAAAGAAAAATATTTCATAACACTTAATCAGTGGTTTGACGAATCTCTACTTAAAGAAACTAGCTCTCAACCACTTTATTTTCCTTCTATAAATAAAAAAAATTATGAAAACTTCACATCAGAATATTTTGAAAAATTTAATCAATATCCAAATCAATTATCTTTCTTGAGTTTTGATTTAGTTGGGCTTGTTTATTATTTAATACTTCAAAATAATTCAATTGTTGATAAAAAAGTTTTTACAAAAAAAACTTTATTCAAAGGAAAAATTGGAATCTTTGAAATAAAAAATAACAAAATTAATCATATTCTTAATTTCTATAAAGTTGAAAATGATGAGTTTAAAAAAATTTTTTGATTTTTTTAAAGGCTTTAAATCTATGATCTATCTTGTATTTTTGCATAGGTTTCATTTCACCGAAAGTAATTTTTTTACCTTTGGGTATAAAAATAGGATCATAACCAAATCCATTTTTCCCTTTCACAAAAGGTGAGATATGTCCTTCAATTTTACCAATGGAATTTATCTTTTTTTGATTGGGTCCATAAAGAGTTAAAGCACAAACAAATCTTGCTGTAATCTTTTCAGTTTTCCAGTTTTTATTTTTTTTATCTAATTCCTTAAAAACTCTATTGATTGCTTTAATAAAGTCTCCTTTTTTTCCACCCCACCTAGCCGAATGAATGCCCGGATCACCCCCCAAAATATCTATCTGCAATCCTGAGTCATCAGATAAACATGTCATTTTTGATTTTTTAGAAAAATATCTAGCTTTAATCAAAGAGTTTTCCTCAAAAGTTTTCCCATTTTCGATAGGACTTTTAATTTTAAAATCTGATGTAGAGTAAATTTCAAGGTTTTTAGGTAATAAACTCCTAATTTCCCTTAATTTTCCCTTATTATTTGTGCCAACTAATAATTTTATAATTTTTTTCTTTAACATCTAGCAATTATTAAATTTCATACCATATAAGTCACAATGGAAAAAGATCAAAACGTCAATACTGAAGAGCAAAGCAATGAAGTTGAGGAAAATGCTTCAGATAATATTGACATTGCAAAAGAAGTTAGTCCTGAAGAACAAAGCAATGAAGTTGAGGAAAATGCTTCAGATAATATTGACATTGCAAAAGAAGTTAGTCCTGAAGAAAAAATTTTAGAACTAGAAGATAAAGTGACTAGGGCTTTCGCTGAAATGGAAAACCAAAGAAGAAGATTTGAAAAAGAAAGAGAAGACGCTTTTAATTATGGTGGCTTTGCTTTTGCAAAAGAAACATTAAACTTGATTGATAATTTGGAAAGGTCAAAACATATATTAGAAAATGATGAGGTGTTAAAAAATTCAGAGGCTTTAAAAAAAACTTTAGAACATTTTGATATTATAAATAAAGATATGGTTTCTATTTTATCAAAGAATGGCATTACCCCCATAGATTCAATTGGTAAAAAACTTGATCCAAATCTTCATCAAGCCATGATGGAAATAGATGATGATCAAAAAGAACCTGGTACAATTATCCAAGAAATTCAAAAAGGATTTATGATGAAGGATAGGTTGCTTAGACCATCTCTAGTAGGGGTTTCAAAGAAAACTGAAGGTAAAGAAGAAAAAAATGAGGAAAATAAAGAGAATTCAGACAATTAATAATATTTGTCAGAACTTGTAGATTAAAAATTAACACTTATATGAAGGGTAGGATTTAAATTATGAGCAAAATTATAGGAATAGATTTAGGAACAACGAATTCATGTGTATCAATCATGGAGGGTAGCCAGCCTAAAGTTTTAGAAAATGCAGAAGGTGCAAGAACAACACCTTCAGTTGTCGCTTTTACTGAAGATGGAGAAAAACTTGTTGGACAACCTGCAAAAAGACAGGCTGTAACCAATCCTGAAAATACCATATTTGCTGTAAAAAGATTAATAGGAAGAAATTTTGAAGACCCGACTGTAAAAAAAGACATTGCGGCAGCCCCCTTTAAAATAGTTAATTCAGAAAAAGGTGACGCCTGGATTGAAGCTAGAGGTGAAAAATATTCCCCTTCACAAATTTCAGCTTTTATTCTTCAAAAAATGAAAGAAACAGCTGAGAAATATTTAGGTCAAGAAGTGACTAAAGCTGTAATTACTGTTCCAGCTTACTTTAACGACGCACAAAGACAAGCGACAAAAGATGCTGGTAAAATTGCAGGTCTTGAAGTTTTAAGAATTATAAACGAGCCAACTGCAGCTTCTCTTGCGTATGGTTTAGATAAAAAAAAAGAAAATAAAAAAATTGCTGTGTATGATTTAGGAGGTGGAACATTTGATGTGTCTATTCTTGAATTAGGTGATGGTGTGTTTGAAGTTAAGTCCACGAATGGTGATACATTTTTAGGTGGAGAAGATTTTGACAACACAATTGTTGATTATTTGATTGGTGAATTTAAAAAAGATAACGGTATTGATCTAAAGACAGATAAATTGGCTCTTCAAAGATTAAAGGAAGCAGCTGAAAAAGCAAAAATTGAACTTTCTTCTGCCGAACAAACAGATATTAATTTACCATTTATAACAGCAGACAAAACGGGTCCAAAACATATTAATTTAAAAATGACTAGGGCAAAATTAGAAGCTTTGGTTGAAGGCTTAATTTCAAGAACACTGCCTCCTTGTAAAACTGCACTTAAAGATGCGGGTCTTAGTGCAAATGAAATTGATGAAGTTGTATTGGTTGGTGGAATGACAAGAATGCCAAAGGTCTTAGCAGAGGTTAAAAACTTTTTTGGAAAAGAACCTAATAAAAGTGTAAACCCAGATGAGGTTGTTGCAATGGGTGCTGCAATTCAAGCTGGTGTACTTCAAGGAGATGTTAAAGATGTTCTTCTTTTAGACGTAACGCCTTTATCACTTGGAATTGAAACTTTGGGTGGAGTATCAACAAAATTAATTGAAAAAAATACAACGATCCCAACCAAAAAAAGCCAAGTCTTTTCTACTGCGGATGATAATCAGCCCGCTGTGTCTATAAGAGTTCTTCAGGGTGAAAGAGAAATGGCATCTGACAATAAAATGTTAGGGAATTTTGAATTAGTTGGTATAGCACCAGCTGCAAGAGGGGTGCCTCAAATTGAAGTAACTTTTGATATCGATGCAAACGGAATTGTTAGTGTTTCTGCAAAAGACAAAGGAACTGGAAAAGAGCAAAAAATTCAGATTCAGGCTTCTGGTGGTTTAAGCGATGAAGAAATTGAGAAAATGGTTAAAGATGCAGAAGCAAATAAAGATGAAGATAAAAAGAAAAGAGAGTCAGTGGACGCAAGAAATCAAGCTGATACTTTAATTCATTCAACTGAAAAAAATCTAAAAGAACATGGTGTTAAAGTTTCAGATGCAGATAAGAAGGCAATAGAAGATGCTTCATCTGCCTTAAAAGAAGCAATAAAAGGAACTGATGTTGCGGATATTAAGAAAAAAACAGAAACTTTAGTTCAAGCTTCTATGAAATTAGGTGAGGCGATTTATAAATCACAAGAAAAAAAACCTGACTCTTCTAAAGATAGTGATGAAAAAAAAGATGACAATATAGTTGATGCAGACTTTGAAGAAGTAAAAGAAGAAGATAAAGAAGAAGATAAAGAAAAAAACAAAGAAGAAGATAAAGAAAAAAGCGCTTAAGACTTACAACAACTATCATCTTAAAGTAACTTATGGCTAAAAGAGATTTTTACGACGTCTTAGGTGTTAGCAAGAATGCAAGCCCTGAAGAACTGAAATCTGCTTATAGAAAGCTAGCAGTAAAACATCACCCTGATAAAAATCCAGGCGATAAAACCTCTGAAGATAAATTTAAAGAAGCTGGCGAGGCATATAGTATTCTTTCTGATCAAGAAAAAAAACAAAACTACGATAACTTTGGCCATGCTGCCTTTGAAGGTGGTGGTGGAAGACAAGGTGGTGGTTTCGGTGGGGCTGACTTTTCAGACATTTTTGAAGACTTTTTTGGTGACTTTGGTGGTGGTGGAAGATCAAGAAGTAGAAGAAGCTCTAATAATAAAGGCTCTGATTTAAGATATGATTTATCAATTACTCTTGAAGAAGCTTATAAAGGAAAAAAAGAAGATATAAAATTTTCAACAACAGAAAAGTGTAATACATGCAAAGGTAATGGGTCTAAACCAGGCTCTACTCCCGATAAATGCACAGTTTGTGGTGGAAATGGTAAGGTAAGGTCTAACCAAGGTTTTTTTACAGTTCAACAAACATGTCCTCAATGCCAAGGAACTGGTGAGGAAATTACGAATCCATGTACTGATTGTAACGGTCAGGGTAACAAGCAAGCTTCAAAAAAAATATCCGTAACAATACCGAAAGGTGTTGATGATGGAACAAGAATAAGACTAGCGGGCAAGGGTGAGGCTGGAACTAAAGGTGGCACTAACGGTGATTTGTACCTGTTTGTTAACGTCCACTCTCATGATCTCTTCAAAAGATCGGATGAAAACTTATTTTTTGAATTCCCAATATCTATAGCTGATGCTGCATTAGGCACTACAATTGAGATACCAACAATTGACGGTGGAAGGGCTAAAATTAAAATACCAGATGGCACTCAAAGTGGAAAACAGTTTAGATTAAAGGGAAAAGGAATGCCCTATATACGTGGTAGTGGAAATGGTGATCTTTACGTTCAAGTGAACACAGAAGTTCCTATATCTTTAAATAAAGAACAAAAGGAATTGCTTGAAAAATTTAGAGAAATTGAGAATGAAAAATCAAATCCAAGTATTAAAAAATTCTTTCAAAAAGCTAAAAATTTCTGGAAAAACTAAAAGACTAATTAAACAAAAAAGGTTAATATTTTCTTAAATGAAAAAAATTAACTTAGCAATCACTGGCTGTCTTGGAAGAATGGGGCAACAGCTTATTAAATCTTCTGAATCTAATAAAAATTTTAAACTAGTGGCTCTTACAGAAAACAATATAATTAATAAAAAAATAGCTGGCATTAAAATTGACTTAAATACTGAACACGCTTTTAATAAGGCTGATATAATAATTGACTTTACAGTACCAAGGTGCACTCTTGAAATTCTTAAAATTGCATCCAAATTAAAAAAGAGAGTCGTAATTGGAACAACTGGTTTTACCCAAAAAGAAGAAGATTTAATTAAAAAATATTCGAAAAAAATTCCCATATTGAAAGCTGGTAATATGAGCTTAGGAATTAATTTATTAATGTATTTAACAGAAGTCGCTTCTAAATCTTTAAATGACAGCTATTTAAGTAAAATATTTGAGATTCATCATAAGCACAAAAAAGATCACCCCTCGGGAACTGCTTTAATGCTTGGAAAAGGAATTGCAGATGGGAAAAATAAAAACTTTTATAACTTAATTGGTAGAAAATTTTTAAATAAAAAAAAATTTCCTTATGGAAAAAAAATTAATTTCAATTCAATTAGAAGGGGTGAAATTATTGGGGAGCATGAGGTGACTTTTTCAAGTGGTAAAGAAATAATTAGATTAAATCATGAGGCTTTTGATAGAGCCCTATATTCAGATGGTGCTTTGACAGCAGCGAAATGGCTTGAGGGTAAGAAACCTGGACTTTATTCAATGAGAGATTTATTAAATTTTAAATAATGAATGAAAAAGATAAATCAAAAAAAATATTAAAAATTTTAAATACAATTTATCCAACAGCCCCTATTCCTCTAAATCATACAAGCAAGTTTACTCTTTTAATGTCTGTTCTTTTGTCAGCACAATGTACAGATCTAAATGTTAACAACGTCACAAAGGATATATATCCAAAATACAATAAACCTGAGCACTTTATAAAATTAGGAAGAAAAAAAATTGAAAAATTAATAAATCGTATAGGGATTTTTAGAGTTAAAGCTAAGAGCATTTATTTAATGTCAAAACAGCTGCTAGATAAACATGGTGGTAAAGTGCCCAAAACCTTTGAAGAGTTAGAAAAACTACCTGGTGTAGGCCATAAAACAGCAAGTGTAGTAATGTCACAAGGCTTTGGCATACCTGCATTTGCCGTCGATACCCATATACATAGACTAGCTCAAAGATGGGGGCTAACAAATGGCAAAAATGTTATCCAAACTGAAAAAGATTTAAAAAGAATATTTCCTGAAAAAACTTGGAATAAACTTCATCTACAAATAATTTATTATGGAAGAGAATTCTGCCGAGCAAGAGAGTGCTATGGTTTGACTTGTAAAATTTGCACTACTTGTTATCCTAAACGTAAAAATCCATTTAAAATTATAAAGGCTTAATATGAAAATTTTAGGAATCGGAAACGCAATTGTCGACGTTATCTGTAAAATTAAGGATAACTTTTTATCAGAAAATGACCTTACAAAAAGTACAATGAAATTAGTTGATGAGGTTGAGTTTAAAAAAGTTCTCTCCAATTTAAAAATTGAACAAACAATAGCTGGGGGGTCGGTTGCAAATTCTATAGTTGGATTATCACAACTAGGTAATAATGTTTCTTTCATTGGTAAAGTCAATAAAGACAATTTAGGTGAAAAATATGAGCAAAGCCTAACTAAGGAAAATGTTAAATATTTTTATAGCAAGAAGGAAGAGTCTATCCCAACCGGAACTTGTCTTATTTTAATTACACCTGACTCTGAAAGAACAATGGTTACATTCTTGGGTATCGCAGGAAAAATTAACGAAAAAGATATTGATGAAAAGGCTATTAAAGAAAGTGAAATGATATTTCTAGAAGGATATTTGTGGGATGAAGGAGAACCTAAATCAGCATTTAATAAAGCAATGCTGTATGCTAATAAAACTGCGATGACTTTATCAGATCAATTTTGTGTTGAGAGGCATAAAGACAGTTTTTTGGACCTAGTCAAAAATAGAATAGATATTACTTTTACAAATGAACAGGAAATAAAATCTTTGATAAGTACAACAAGTTTTGATGAGGTTATTGCGTTTGGAAAACAATTAGAAAAATCTTTAATTGTTACTCGTGGAGAACTAGGAAGTGTAGCTATTATTGGTGATGAGGTTATTGAATGTAATAGTAAAAAGAATTTAAAAATACTTGATTTAACTGGTGCGGGAGATTTATTTGCAGCTGGGTTTCTTCATGGACATATAAATAATTTTTCTATTAAAGAGTGTTTAGAAAAAGGAACTGAAATGTCCTCTAAGATAATTCAAAAAATAGGAGCCAGACTAAATTAGTCACAAATTCAGTCAATAAAATAGCCTTTTTTGTGACTTAAAATCAAACTTTTGTCATTGAATTTGTCGCTTATTTTTTTTCTAAGTCTATAAATATGTGTTTCAACTGTATGTGTTTCCATATCAGGTGAGTAACTCCAAATATTTTTCTGCAATTCTTGAACATTATGTTTTAGTTTATTTTTTTTTAAATATATAATTATTTCTATCTCTTTTTCGGTCAATTTTAGAAAGACATCATCCTTAGAAAGAAATTTAGAGTTTAAATTGAGATCGTAACCTTTAATATTAACTTTGGACTGATAATTATATTTTAATTTGATTAACTGAATATTAATTAATTCAATAAATTTATTTAGAGATAAAGGAAAGTTTTTTACATTTAGAAAATTTTTTTCACTTAAATTTTCATTTAGTAAAAGTTCTTGATTAAATTTACCAATTATTAAAGAATTATTTATATCTACATGATTAGCTGTAATAAATGTTTCTTCATTTTCATATTTTGTAATTTCAAAAGTTAAATTTTCTTTAATCTCTTCCAAGATTTCATATAATGAATTAAAATTAATAATAAAAATATTTTGTTTAATCATTTTCAATAAAAACCATGATAATTCATGTTAAAAATAAAAACACCCTTATAATTGATGATTTTCATTTCACATGTTGTATTGGAAAAAATGGAGTAAATTCAAATAAAAAAGAGGGTGATTTTTCAACTCCAAAAGGACTTTTTAAGTTAAAAAAATTATATTTTAGAAGAGATAGGGTAATGCTCCCAAAATCTCAAATTGACAAAAAAATTATTACAAAGAACATGGGTTGGTGTGACGATCCAAAACATAAAAAATATAATGAGGAAATTCAAGTATTTGACAAAAACAACAGAGAAAATTTTTATAGAGAAGATCATATTTACGACTATTTATTAACAATAAGCCACAATGAAAAAAAAATACCCTACAATGGAAGTGCTATCTTTATACATCTAACTGACAATTATAAACCAACGGCTGGATGTATTGCTCTAAAAAAAAAAGATTTTGAAATATTGTTAAAACTAGTCAATCAAAAAACTAAAATAAGAATTAGCTAATCTCGCTCTCCAAAAATTTTCGACCCAATCCTCAAAAAAGTAGAATGATTCCCTACACCCTCAAGATAATCTTGAGACATCCCCATGCTTAACTCTTTTAAGTTTAGAAGTTTTGATAAATTATACACTTGTAAAAAATATTTTGAAGAATTATCATTATAAGGTGGTAAACACATTAAACCAATAATATTTAAGCCTAAATTTATTTTACATTCATTATAAAAATCTTCTACATGTTCAGACAAAATTCCATTTTTTTGTTTTTCTCTACCCACGTTTACTTGAATGAATATTTTTAAATTTTTATTTTTTTTTGTTTGCTCAATCGAAATCTTTTCAGCTAATTTTATGTTGTCCAGCGTATGAATATAATCAAACAGTGGAATTACATATTTTACTTTATTAGTTTGTAACTTACCAATCATATGTAGCTTAATATGATCAAATTCTTGTTTAATATTTGTCCATTTAGAGATTGCTTCTTGAACTTTATTTTCTCCAAAATTCGTATGACCATGATTAATTAATGGCAAAATTTCATCCATTGGAAAAGTTTTGCTTACTGCAATAATCTTGGGTTTTTTTTCAGAATCTGTTATTTTTTCCTGTATTTTTTTTTCTATTCTTATTAAATTATCAATACAATGACTCATAAATTAAATTTTTATTTTATTAAACATTTAGATACAAACCTTATCAAAAAACTACCTAAAAATATTGCAATAATTTATAGAGACTACAGTCAAAAGTACGACGAGGAAAAAATTCTTAAAATAAAAAAATTCTGTACTCTTGATAGAAGGAAGTTTTTTTTAGCTAATGACTTAGCATTAGTAAAAAAATTGAATTTAGATGGAGCTTACATACCATCATTCAACAAGGATATTGCTGTTGTGGGGCTTAAATTGAAAAATATACTTATACTTGGCTCCGCACACAATATTAAGGAAATTAACCAAAAGAAAAGACAAAAAGTAGACTATCTGTTCATTTCTCCAGTTTTTAAAAAGACCAGAAAAAATAATTCTCTAGGTCTAATAAAATTCTGTATTCTATCAAAAAAATTTAATAATAAAGTTATTGCACTTGGTGGGATAAGTAAAAATAATACAAATAAAATTAATAATTTAAAAGACTTTGGATTTGCTTCAATTTCTTATATTAAAAATGATATGATAATTTAAATGTCAAAAATAATCTTAAAGCAAAAAATCGAAAAATTAGTAAATTACTTTCATGCTGGACGTTATACGTTTGTAATTCGTGAATCAAAATTATTATTAAAAAAATTACCAGAAAATCTTTTTTTATTTAATTTAATTGCCTCATGCCATCAATATTTGAATGAACTAGAAGCTGCTAAAAAGATTTTTATTTATATATTGCAATTAGATCCAAAAAACTTATCTGCTTGTAACAATTTGGGGAATGTTTACAAAAATTTAAAAAAATTTAAACTAGCTGAAGAAAGTTATAAAAGAGCTCTTCAACTCAACCCTAATTATATTAATACTATAGTAAATTATGGTAATCTAAAATATGAATTAAATGATCACAATGGAGCGATTATTCTTTTTAACCAGGCATTAGATTTAAACACTGAGACTCCAATAGCACATTATAATCTAGGCTTAGTATTTCAGAGTCTAGGAGAATTTGATAAAGCCAAGTATCATTTGCAAGCACTCTTAAAAATAAATCCTAAAGCGACAATGGCTGATAAAATTTTGAGTAGAATTACAAAATATAAAAATGGGGATTCACATATTCATGAAATGAAGGATAAATTAGATAAAATTTCTTTAACTGAAAAAGAAAAGATTGACATTTTTTTTGCATTGGGAAAGGCTTATGAAGATTTAAATGATTATGAAAAATCATTTTATTATTTGAAGAAAGGAAATCAAACAAAAAAAAAATTATTAAATTATAATATCACTAGTGATTTAGGCATTTTTAATGTTTTAAAAAAATTTTTTACTAATTATAATTTTAAGAAAACTAAATTAGTAACAAGCAAAAAAAAAATATTATTTATTGTCGGTATGCCAAGATCAGGAACGAGTTTAGTGGAACAAATTCTTTCTTCTCATTCATGTGTTTATGGTGCTGGTGAGCTTCCTTACCTTACTGATATTATTCAAAATGAGTTTTATAAGGATAATGCTTTAAATTTAAATAAACTTCTCGAATTAAATAACGAAAAAAAACTTCAGAATATTGCTGATCGCTATGCTTCCTTAACTAACAATTACAACTATAGCGAAATGTTAATTACGGACAAGGCACCACTTAATTTTTTATGGCTAGGTTTAATTAAATTAATATTTCCTAGTTCGAAAATAATCCACTGTACTAGATCGCCAAAAGATAACTGTATGTCTCTCTATAAAAATGTTTTTGATGATAACTTAAGTTGGACTTATGACGAGCTTGATCTGCTAAAGTTTTACCAAGAATATCGAGCTTTAATGAGTTTTTGGAACCAAAGCATCCCTAATTTTATTTACGATGTAAATTATGAAAAACTGATTTCCAATACAAGTGATGAAGTTAAAAATCTTATAAATTTTTGTGATCTAGATTGGGAGCAAGACTGCCTTGATTTTCACAATAACAAAAGACCCATCAAGACTGTAAGTTCTGCTCAAGCTAGGCAATCTATCTATAATTCTTCTGTTAATTCTAGTAGAAATTATGAGAAATTTTTGCCTAATCTTTTTTCTTCACTAGATTCTTTATAAAAAAAAACGGCCTCTAAAAAGAGGCCGCTTTTTGAATTAAATTTGAATTAAATTTAGAATGATAATACTAAACTTAGTTCCATAAATTCAGCATTAGCACCAGCGAGACCATCGATGTCTCCACCGTCACCTATGTGAGCTCTAATTGAAGCTGCACCAACTGTGTAAGATGCACTTATTGCATCAACTGTTTCAGTTACATCAACTCCGCTAGATTTGTCAAACTCAGTTTCTTGAGTTCCTACAGATACTGCAAAGTTATCGTTTATGTTAAACGCAATTGATGCAGCTTGTATATTTTCCCCAGCTGTTCCAGCAGTTCCACTTTGTGCTTCACCAATTCTAATACCACCCGACACGTTTCCTTGTGTATAAATTACGTGAGTATTTTCGTAAGTGTCATCGTTTGCACCAGCAGCTGTATAGCTAGTTGTAGATCTACCATGTTTCAATACTAAACCTTCATAACCAGGTATAGCGTAAGATACGTGCCAGTCTTTAGTATCACCTGCTGAACTTTCTGTTCCAGCAGATCCGTCGCTAGATGCAGCAGTTCCACCTTTAGAATAAGCTAAAGATAAATCAACACCCATCATTGAGTTTGAATATCCTAGAGTATCGTTAGATGCAGCACCAGACATTCCAGCACCAGAAATTCCTGTCCACATTTCTTCGTAAGCAGTAGGTAAAACGTCATCATTTGGTGCTAGTCCTTCAAGCGCACCACCAATAGCATCAAAAGATACTTTTCCCATATCTCCCATGTCCATTGTTTGGTAAGCTGATAAGAATGCTGATCCTAGTCCGTCATTAATTGTTCTAACGATTGTTACGTCAGCCCAACCAACATTTCCTGATCCACTAAATTTTATAGAAGTGTTTGAACCCATAGGGTTACCAGATGCTCCAGCAGTACCTGATGAAGTAGTGTATGTAACTTCAGATGTTCCTGAAACAGACATTTCTACTGCAGACGCTGAAAAAGCTACTAAAGATCCAGCTAAAGCGCTAAGTCCTATTTTCTTTAAGTTTTTCATATTTTCTCCGTTTTTGTTTATTATTAATAATTATTAATTAACAACTTTTATAACTTTTTTGCTCATCTATGTTAATTTTAAACATTTTAGTTAATTATTTTATTTTTTGTTGTAATAATATCACATATATACCTGTGCTACTAAAATTTATTTATTGTTGCTATTAGTACTTTATATGTCAATTTTCTTTAAAAATAATTATAAGTTGCTATCAACTGTATAAATTAAATTAATATGACTGAGTTTATCAAAAATATCTCAAAAAATACAACATTTATTACACTTTTCACTTGTTTAATTTTTTTTAACTCATGTGGTATCTATAAAAAATCTGACGTTAAGAATAACCCAATCAACGATGCAGACAAAAGAGCAAAAAATGTATTAGAAGGAAGGGGAATAACGCTCGGCGGCTTAGGAAAGAAAAAAAGTGGAGATTTTGCGTTTGGAACATCTAACGAGATGTGGCGTGCTACAATTAATATTTTAGATTTTGTTCCATTATCAAGTGCTGATTATGGGGGTGGTATAATAATTAGTGACTGGTATTCAGATCAAGAAAATTCTTTAGAAGCCTTCAAAATAACCGTCGTATTTCTTTCAAATGAAATTCGAGCAGATGGTTTGGATGTTAAAATACACAAAAAAATATGCACAAAAAATAACAACTGCAAAGTTGTTTCCCAAACATCGAGCCTTAATACCGAGATTAAGCTAGCAATTTTAAAAAGAGCCGCGCAAATCAAAAAGGATGATAGAAAAACAATAAATGACGAAGATCGTACATATAAAAAAGAAATTAATACCGATAGAGTCAAATAAAACCAATAGACCTTTATATTCAAATTGAGCAGATATAATTTTAAAGTTACAGAAAATAAGTGGCAAAAATACTGGGCTGTAAATAATATTTTTAAATCAAAAGTTGATTATAATAAAAAAAAATTCTACTGCTTGGAAATGTTTCCGTATCCATCAGGTAAAATTCATATGGGGCATGTTCGGAATTATACCATTGGAGATGTTCTTGCTAGATATAAAATGATGCAAGGTTTCAATGTGTTACATCCAATGGGATGGGATTCTTTTGGTATGCCAGCTGAAAATGCAGCCAAACAAAATAACCTAGATCCTGATGAGTGGACTCAAAAAAATATTCAAGTTATGAAATCTCAACTTAAAAGACTTGGTTTGTCTGTTGATTGGGATAAGGAAATATCTACTTGCTCTCCAGATTATTATAAACATCAACAGCTATTTTTTTTAGATCTCTTTGACAAAGGGTTAGTTTACAGAAAAGAAAGTTATGTAAATTGGGACCCTGTTGATCAAACTGTTTTAGCAAACGAACAAGTAATTGATGGTAAGGGATGGAGATCTGGAGTTCCTGTAGAAAGAAAAAAACTTAACCAGTGGTTCTTCAAAATTTCAAAGTTTTCTGAAGAATTACTTAATGGTTTAGATGATCTAGATGAGTGGCCAAACAAGGTTAAGGTAATGCAAAAAAATTGGATTGGTAAATCCCTTGGGTGTGAAATAAACTTTAAAGTCGAAGGAAATTCAGAAATTGACAATATAAAATGTTTTACTACTAGGCCTGATACATTGTTTGGTTTTTCTTTCCTGGCTTTATCTATCGATCACCCTATTTCGTTATACTATGAAAATGATAAAGAGTTTGCACTATTTAAGAAAAGTTGTTCTAAGACGGGCACTACAGAAGAGTCTATAGCGCAGGCAGAAAAAATTGGTTATAAAACAAATTTAATGGCAACAAGCCCTTTTGATGAAAATATCAAAGTTCCCATTTATTTTGCAAATTTTGTATTAATGGATTATGGATTTGGTGCTGTTTTTGGTTGTCCTGCCCACGATCAAAGAGATTTAGATTTTGCCCTAAAGTACAAACTTAAAATAAAAACTGTAGTTAGGCCATTAGATGAAAGTAATGAATTCAAGGTTACTAATGAAGCTTACACGGGTTCAGGCACAATTTTTAATTCTAAATTTCTAGATAATTTAAAAGCCCCTAGTGAGTCAATTTCAGAAACAATAAAAATATTAGAGGAGAAAAAATTAGGTAAAAAAAAAATTAATTTTAGGCTTAAAGATTGGGGAATTTCTAGACAAAGATATTGGGGATGCCCTATTCCTGTTGCATACAATAAAGATAATCAAATAGTTAAAATACCCAAAGATCAATTACCCTTAAAATTACCAAAAAATATAAACCTAAAAACCAAAGGTAATCCTCTAGATCATCAAGATGATTGGAAAAAAATAGTCATTGATGGAAAGGTGTGCACTATTGAAACTGATACATTGGATACTTTTGTTGATTCTTCCTGGTATTTTCTAAGATTTTGCTCAGCCAAAAATGATACGGAAGGATTCAATGTTGATGAAGCTAATTATTGGATGCCTGTAGATCAGTATATAGGCGGGGTAGAACACGCTATTTTACACCTTCTTTATTCGAGATTTTTTGTTCGTGCATTAAAATCCAAGTATCTAAAACTAAATTTTATAGAACCGTTTAAAGGATTATTTACACAGGGAATGGTGTGCCACGAAACGTATAAGGATCAAAAAGGTGCTTGGTTAAACCCTGAGGAAGTTTTTTCAAATGATAATAGTAATTTTTATAAAATCTCAGATCCTAAACAAAAAATTTTAATTGGTCCCTCAGAGTCTATGTCAAAATCAAAAAAGAACACTATAGATCCTGAAAAAATAATTGAACTATATGGTGCAGACGCTGTTAGACTTTTTATACTTTCAGACAGCCCTCCCGAAAAAGACGTACAATGGTCACAAGATGGAATTTCAGCATCCTATAAATTTCTACAAAAGTTTTGGCTAATGAATAATAAAATTCAAAACAATAAAAGAAAGTTTTTTTCTTTCAATAAAGAATTAGAAGAATTTACAAATCAAACAATTAATAAAATTAATTTAAATTTAGAAAGATTTAGATATAATGTTATTATTGCTAATTTTTATGAAATTTATAATTTTTTAAATAAGGAGATAAATAAAGAAGATTGGGGAACTAATTTTACTGTTAACTATCTGAAAATTTTAAAAATTATGAATCCGGTGGTTCCTCATTTTGCCAGCGAATGTATTGAAAATTTTGTTAAAGAAAAAGAAATTTTGTGGCCAGAAGTTAATAAAGAATATCTTAATATAAAAAGACATACTATTGTTATACAAATAGATGGAAAAAAAAGAGCTTTAATAACCACAGAAAAAGAACTTGAAAAAGAAGAGCTTATAAAAGACATAAAGGATAAAAAAGACATTAATAAGTATTTAGAAAAGAAAGAAATAATAAAAGTGATATTTATTAAAAATAAACTAATTAATTTAATAATAAAATGACTATAAAAAAAATATTATTAATAATAATGATACTAGTAACAACAGGCTGTGGTTATCAATCTCTATATTCATCAAATGACAAGATGAATTTTTCGATAAGTGAAATTAAGGAAAGTGGGGAAAAAAATATTAATAGAAAAATTATTTCAAGATTAAATTTAAAAAAAGAAAATGATAGTATTGTTAAATATAATTTAACATTAGATAGCACAAAAAATGAGGAGATAGTAAGTAAAGATAACAGTGGTAACGCGCTAACATTTAAAATTTCAATTCAGGTTAATTTTGTTTTGACAGACGTGCAAGATTCAAGTCAAGTATTAAAAGAAAAAACTTTTGCAGCAAACTTCACCTATAATAATTCAGATAATAAATTTAATTTGAGCCAATATAACAAAATAATTGAAGAAAATCTGATTGAAAAAATTTCCAAGGATATAATAATTTTTCTTAACTCTAATGTATGATTATTAAGTCTTACGAGTTAGAGAATATCAATCTAAAGAAAAATAAAAATTTTTTATTTTATGGGGAAAATCAAGGTTACAAAAATCAGATAATAGAAGAAAAATTTAAAAAACACTACAAAGAAAATACATATTATTATGAGGAAGGTGAAATCCTTAATAATCAAAATAGTTTTTTTAACAAAGTTTTATCAAAATCTTTTTTTGAAGATGAAAAATTAATAATTGTAAATAGAGCAAGTGATAAAATCAAAGATATTATAGAAGAATTAATAGAAAAAAAGATTGATGATTTAATTCTAATATTAAATGCAAACACACTAGAAAAAAAATCGAAGATTAGATCCTTATTCGAGAAGCATCGGAATACTTTTTCTGTACCTTTTTACGAAGATAATGATCAAACCTTATCCAATATTGTGAATAGTTTTTTCAAAGAGAAAAAGATTCCTATTTCACAGCAATCTATTAATTTAATAGTTCGAAGAGCAAGAGGAGACAGACAAAATATAAAAAATGAACTTGAAAAAGTGTCAAGTTTCATAGGAAATAAAAATAAAATAGAAATAAAAGATCTTCTTAAACTTACTAATCTAGCAGAGAATTATAACGTATCTGAGCTGGTTGATTGTTGTTTATCTAAAAATAAAAAGAAAACTATTAATATATTAAATGAGAATAATTATTCATTGGAAGATTGTATTTTAATTATTAGAACTTTTTTAGTTAAAGCAAAAAGACTGAGTAAATTAAACCAGCAGTTACTTGAAACAAAAAATTTAGAAGCAACGATTGCTGCATTTAAACCACCTATTTTTTGGAAGGACAAAGAAGTTGTAAAAGATCAAATTAAAAACTGGTCATACAAAGAAGCTAGAAATTTGGTGTTCCAAATTAATGAAGTTGAACTTTTGATTAAAAAACACTCGTATAGCTCATTAAATATTTTATCAGACTTTATTATCGATAAAGCTAAATCAATTAATAGTTAGATTTAACAATCTCAATAATTTTATTTAATTGATCAATATCTTTATATTCAAATATTATTGAACCAGTATTATTTTTTTTATTTTTGATAAGGACATTTAGCCCAATTTTTTCAGTAACTGAGGATTCAAGTGCTTGTAAGTTTGGGTCGTTTGAGGGTTGAAAAGATTTATTTTTTGTTTTGAATATTTTTACAAATGCTTCTGCTTGCCTAACTGAAAATCTCTTATCAATTATTTTTTTTGCAATAAAAACTGAATTTTCTAAGCCTACTAGTATTTTTGCATGTCCTGTTGTTAATTGTTTGCTTTTAATAAAGTTTAAGATTTCTTTTGGTAAAGTCAAAAGTCTTAAAAAATTTGCTATGTGACTTCTACTTTTCCCAATGAAATTGGAAATTTTTTCTTGATCATATAAAAACTCATCAATTAATCTTTGATAACTTTCTGCTTCTTCTATTGGATTAAGATCATGTCTTTGAACGTTTTCGACAATTGCTAATTCCAAAGATTTTAAATCATCTGCCTCTGTTACAACAACTGGTACTTCATGCAAACCTGCTCTCTGAGCTGCTAACCACCTTCTTTCACCTGCAATAATCTCATAATTAGATTCAGAACTACTAGATTTTCTGACAATAATTGGCTGAATAATTCCTCTTTCTTTTATAGATTTTGTTAAATCATTTAGGTTATCTTCATCAAATATTTTTCTTGGCTGTAACTTATTGGGCACCAAATTACTTATTTGTATTTTATTAATATTTTGTTCTAATTTTGTTTCACCGATCAAAGATGACAATCCTCGACCTAAACCTTTTTTAATTTTATTTGCATCCATTAAGCATCACCCCCTATTAATTGTTCTTGATTAATAAATTCGTCCGTAAAACTAAAATATGATTTACTACCAAGGCATGATTTGTCATAAATCAAAACTGGCATTCCATGAGATGGTGCTTCTGATAGCCTTACATTTCGAGGAATAATTGTAAGATAAACTTTTTCTTTAAAATAATCTCTTGCTTCTTTTTCTACCTGTGAAGAAAGTTTGTTTCTTTTATCATACATCGTTAAGAGTATGCCTCTAATTTTCAATTTGGGATTAAGACTCACTTTTATTCTTTCAATTGTTTTCATTAACTGAGTTAGCCCCTCTAAGGCAAAGAATTCAGTTTGTAAGGGTACTACAAGAGAATGTGATGTCACTAAAGCCATGACGGTCAGCAAACTTAGTGACGGCGGGCAATCTATTAACATATAGTCGTAAGATGCTCTAGAATCATTTATAAATGCGGTTAATTTAACCTTCAATATAAATGCTCGCTCATTATCACCAGCTGTTTCAGCCTCTAATCCTGACAAGTCTACGTTTGAGGTAATAATATCCAAATTTTTGAACTCCGTGTGTTTGATTACTTCTGGAAGTGATTTTGTTCCATTCAATACTCCATAAATTGTCTCACTAGAGTCTTCTAGATTTGACAATCCTAATCCTGTGGTTGCATTTCCTTGTGGATCAAGATCGATTACTAAAACTTTTTTTTTTTGTAGTGCTAAACCGGCAGCGAGATTAATTACAGTAGTTGTTTTCCCTACCCCGCCCTTTTGATTAATTATAGAAATAATTTTCATTCTATTTTTTATTTTTTTTTTTAATATTTTTTATATTTAATAAAAATGAATCTTCACTTGTAATGCTTTGTTTTTTTTCAAAATTGAAATCCCAAATTTTTAAAGCGTCTTCTAAAACTGTTTTCCCATTCTTACCCATAAATATAATTAAATTATTATAACTACTAAAATTTTTATAAACCAATTCTAAAATGATTGGTAACGGTTTAAAGGCTCTAGCGATTATTGTATCTGTATCTATAATTTGCTCTTCAAAAATATTTTTTTGTATTATTTCCGTTTTAAGCTTTAGCTCTCTAGATACATCTCTTAAAAAAACACTCTTATGGTGGCTCTTTTCAAATAACTTAACTTTTCCTGATTTCTTTAAATTTTTAAGCATAATTGATACAATTATTCCAGGCATGCCTCCGCCGGATCCTATATCAGTTATGATATGGCTATTTAAATCAATAAAATCAATGACTTGTGCACTATCTGTTATGTGTCTATCCCTGATTACTTCATTTTTTGTAGTGTTTTTGCTTATAATGTTGATTTCTCTATTTTTTTTTTGGAGCATGGAAAGAAATATCTCAAACTCGATAAATGTTTCACGTGAAACATTTTGATCTTTTAGGAGTGGATATTTCTGTAAAATTTCTTCCATTAAGCTGTAAGCTTAATAGACTTTCTTTTTACATGTGACAACAAAATATATACAGCAGCCGGCGTTATACCGTCTATTCTGAGTGCTTGTCCCATAGTTTTTGGTTTTATTTTTTTAAATTTGGCTTTTACCTCATTTGACAGACCAGAAAGGTTGTCATAGTTAACGCTATCTGGAATAATTAAATTTTCATCTCTTTTAAAGGCTAAAATGTCTGCCTTTTGTTTTTTAAGGTACCCTCTGTAATGAGCGTTTATTTCTATTTGTTCATCAATTTTTTTATCAAAAAATGGTATATCCGGCCAGATCTCTCTAATTTTTTTCATATCAACATCTTTTTGGGCTAATATTTCATTAGAATTTCTAAATATGCCATCCTTTGCTATTTTTATCTCAAAATCTTCGATTTTTGTAGGTGATATTAAAGATTTAAGCATTATTTTAGATATTGTAATTATTTTTGATTCTTTATCTTTAAATGAATTCTTTCTATCCCTAGACACTAAACCAATAGCAATGCCTTTATTTGTTAATCTTTGGTCGGCATTATCTGCTCTTAGGCTTAATCTATATTCTGCTCTTGAGGTAAACATTCTGTAAGGTTCAGCAACACCCTTAGTAACTAAATCATCTATCATGACACCGATGTAAGCGTCGGATCTATCTAAAATAAAAGGTTCTTCTTTCTTAAAGGATAACGCAGCATTTATACCTGCAATCAAACCTTGCGCTGCAGCTTCTTCATAACCAGTAGTTCCATTAATTTGTCCAGCAAGATAGAGATTTTTTAACTTCTTGGTCTCAAGAGTTAAAAAGAGTTCTCTAGGGTCTATATAATCATATTCTATTGCATATCCTGGTCTAATAATCTTAACATTTTCTAAACCACTGATATTATTACATATTTCTTGTTGTATATCCTCAGGCAGAGAAGTTGATATTCCATTTGGGTATATTGTATGGTCGTTAAGACCTTCGGGCTCTAAATAGACCTGGTGTCGATCTTTGTCAGCAAATTTTACCACTTTATCTTCTATTGAGGGGCAGTATCTTGGGCCAACACCCTTAATTTTTCCTGAATACATGGCACTTCTTTTTAAATTTTTTTGAATTATTTTATGGACCTTTTCGTTGGTGTAAGTCATTCGACATGAAACTTGTTTGTTTAAATTTTTTTTAGTCAAAAAGGAAAAGAAGTAAGGATCGTCATCCGCAAACTGTTCCTCTAAGTTATCATATTTAATTGTTCTTGCATCCAATCTTGGTGGTGTTCCTGTCTTAAGTCTTCCTATTTTAAAATTATATTTTTGAAGTTGCTCACTTAAACCTGTTGTGGGTTTCTCATCAAACCTTCCAGCAGGAGTTCTCTCATCACCAATATGAATTAAGCCATTTAAAAAAGTTCCTGTTGTTAGAATAAGCTTTTCACAAAAAATTTTTTTACCTGATTTTGTTTCAAAACTACTTATAGTGTTTTTATTAAAAATAAAGTTGACAACTGGATCAGCAAAAACGTTTAAATTACAATGGTTTAACAGTTTTTTTTGCATATATTTACGATAAAGAGATCTATCTGATTGTGTCCTAGGTCCTTGGACGGCTGGACCCCTACTTCTGTTTAACAATCTAAATTGTATACCTGATTTATCTGCAATCTCTCCCATCACGCCATCTAGTGCATCTATCTCTCTAACTAAATGACCTTTGCCAAGACCACCTATAGCTGGGTTACAAGACATCTCTCCTATGGTTTCAATTTTGTGAGTGAAAAGGGCTGTGTTAACTCCTAGACGTGCAGATGCAGCAGCAGCTTCGCAACCTGCATGACCTCCACCAATTACAACAACATCAAATAACAATTCGTTTTTCATAACTTAAATTTATAACTGATCCAAATTATTACAAGATTAGAGTGGAAATTAATAAAATCATTTTTCATATTATTTCATACAAAAAAAATGTTAAAAATCCCTTAAAATATAATAAATAAGTGTTGTTTATCAACAATAAGTAGTCAAAATCTGTTAAAAAAACCCACAGAAACTACCTTTTGTATAAAAATAAAATTTGTTGATGGTGTTAGCTTATTTGAGAAAAAACAATCTTAAAAAAAAAAATTTTATTTTCCAATGCAAAAATTACTAAAAATACTACCTAAAATTTCTTCGACATCGACTTTTCCGACTATCATTCCAAGGTGTCTTGTAGCTAGTCGTAGATCTTCAGCCGCCTTATCAAAATCTTCTGCTTGATTTTTTTCTTCAAAATTTTTTAGGTAAGTTAAGCTTTGTTCCAGGTGTTGCCTATGTCTTTCGCGCGTAATTAAAATGTCGTCATTGGTAATAAATTTTTTTTTTAACTTGTTTTTTATCTTTAAAATTAGTCCGTCAATATTCAGATTGTCTTTTACCGAAATTAGAACATGATTGAAATTTTTAATTTTGGAATTTAGATCTTTATTTAAAAGGTCTGATTTATTCACGACAAGAATTGCACTTTCATCCATTAAATCCCTTAAAACTCCTTTAAAATCAAGACTTCTAGCGTCTATTACAATAAGTTTTAAATCTGCATCTTCTGCTTTATCCAATGCTAATTTTACCCCTTTTTTTTCAATTTCATCTATGGACTCTCTAATACCAGCTGTATCGGAAACAATGACAGGATAGCCATCAATATTTAAATGTGTTTCAATTACATCTCTAGTGGTTCCAGCTATTTCTGAAACAATTGCAACATCTCGGTTTGAAAGATGATTTAACAAGCTTGATTTACCAGCATTAGCCGGTCCTACAATTGCGATTTTAAAACCATCTCTAATTCTCTCTCCAACTCTTTGATCGTCTAAAATTTTTTTTATATCTAAATAAACCTCATTAGTGTTTTTTTTAATATTTTTTAAAATTGTTTCTGGTAAGTTTTCATCTGGGAAGTCTATCTTAGCTTCTACATTCGATAAAATTTTTAGAAGTTTTTCTCTTAACTCATTAAATTTATTTGCAGACTTGCCATTCATTATCCTTACTGCTTGTTGTCTTTGAATTTCAGTTTCTGCGGAAATTAAATCTGCAATGCTTTCTGCTTTAAGTAAATTTATTTTTCCATTTTGAAAAGCAAGCTTTGTAAACTCTCCTGGTTCTGCTAAGCGACAATTTTCTATTTGTGAAATAGATAGGTGTAGAGCATCAATTACTGCTTTGCTCCCATGTATGTGGAATTCAGCCATATCCTCACCTGTGTAGCTCTCAGGGCCAGGAAACCATAATATTATTCCTTCATCAATAAGCTCGGAAGTGTTGATTTTATTGATTTTTCTTAGTGTGGCTACTCTTGGAATCGGAAGTGGTTTATTGGTTAATATTTGAATTATTTTTTCAGTGTCTTCTCCAGAAGATCTAATAATTGCCACACCAGAAATACCAGGTCCTGTTGATAGGGCATAAATTGTCATGCCAAGATTATAGCTTCAATTTTATGCATCTGTAAAACTTAAAATGATTCGAAAGATAATATTAAACTGGTTTATTCATCGAATTAAAGAAATCTGCATTACTTTTTGTTTCTTTAAGTTTTGAATTTATAAATTCGATTGCATCCATCGTTCCCATTGGGCCAATAATTCTTCTAAGAACATTCATTTTTGAAAGGTCATCTTTATCAAAAAGCAATTCTTCCCGTCTTGTTCCAGATTTAGTAATATCTATCGCTGGATAAATTCTTTTCTCTGCAATTTTTCTATCAAGTACCGTTTCACTATTTCCAGTTCCTTTAAATTCTTCAAAAATAACCTCGTCCATTCTACTTCCAGTATCAATTAATGCAGTTGAAATAATTGTTAGTGATCCACCCTCTTCAATATTTCTTGCAGCACCAAAAAATCTTTTTGGTCGTTGCAGCGCATTTGCATCAACACCACCTGTTAAAACTTTTCCTGAGCTTGGTATTACAGCATTATAGGCTCTACCCAATCTTGTTATTGAGTCCAATAAAATTACCACATCTTTTTTGTGTTCAGTTAATCTTTTTGCTTTTTCAATTACCATTTCTGCAACAGCTACATGTCTTGAAGCTGGCTCATCGAATGTAGAGCTAATAACTTCACCCTTAACTGTTCTTTGCATATCCGTTACTTCTTCTGGTCTTTCATCAATAAGCAAAACCATCAAGTAACTTTCTGGATAATTTTTGGCAATTGAGTTTGCAATGCTTTGTAAAATCATTGTCTTACCCGCTTTAGGGGGTGAAATTATAATTGATCTTTGGCCCTTTCCAATTGGACTTACAAGGTCGATTAGTCTTGGAGTTAAATCTGGTTTCTTTTCTATTTTGGTAGTTTCAACTTCCATTACCATTTGTTTGTCTGGGTAGAGTGGAGTTAAATTATCAAATGCAATTTTATGACGAGCCTTTTCGGGTTCCTCAAAATTTATTTTTTTTACTTGTAATAAAGCAAAGTATCTTTCTCCTTCTTTTGGGGCTCTAACCGGACCCTCGACTGTATCTCCAGTTCTTAAACCAAATTTTCTTATATGACTTGGGCTTACATATACATCGTCTGGTCCAGGTAAATAATTTGATTCCATTGCTCTCAAAAAACCAAATCCATCTTGAAGTAATTGTAAAACTCCCGCCCCTGTAACCTCTTCCTTTTCAGCAACCTTTTTTAATATAGCAAATAAAATTTCTTGTTTTCTAAGTGTGCTAGCATTTTCAATACCAAGCTCTTCTGCTTGGGTAATTAGTTGTTCAGATGATTTTAATTTAAGTTCTTGTATATTCATGAATAGGGAGGAGTTAAAATTATATTAGATAAAATAAATATATATACTCTTTAAATTATTACAAGCTTAGATCTCGGTGCTCTTTAAAACTCAATAAAATAGGGCATTTTATAGAGTATTTAAGAGCTTAAACTTAGTTCTCTAGCAAAATCCTCTACTTTAGACCAGTCAGTAAACTCAAAGGACTTTGAGGTGTCTGTTGGGCCTTTAGTTATAAACATTATAAGTCTAATAATATATTTATCAAAAAAACCATAATTTGGATAATTAACTTTGCCAGCAAACACACCTAGCTTATCAGGTTTCCAATTTGAAATTTTTAAAAATTTTTTCATATAAGGATTTGTTTCTGGAGTATTTTTTTCTGGTTTTCTTGCAACAACATTTACCGAAAAGAAAGCGCTTCTTTTTTTTTCAAGTGTTTCTTTGTTTGAAGAAATAAATTTATATAAATTTTTATTATGCTTCCCATACCTGATGCTTGCTCCAATTATAATATCTTCATAAGACTGAAGATTAAAATCATGTGCTTCTTCTAGAGAGATTAATTTTATAGATTCACTATTTTTTGAAAAGTTTTTTATTTTTTCACAAATAATTTTTGTTTGACCATCTGTGCTTGAGTAAATTATTAAAGAACCAGACATTTTAATTGTTACTATTTTTTATTCATTATTTGTTGTGGCATTTTCTGATAATATTTTTTTTCAACTTGGTATTCTATATCCTCTTTATCTTGTGCTGAGCCCTCTGCTTGTATGAAGGTGTATTTTGCAAAATCTTTACACCAGTCTTTGTTAGTATTAAGACATTCTACTGGATGGACATTGCCGCCCCATTCTTTTGCATCATTTACTAGTTCATGACCTAATTCATCGGTGGTTTCGAGACAGTCTGCAACAAAACTTGGAGAATATATTACAATTTCTTTCTTACCTTCAGAAATTAATTTTTTAATTACATCTTCCGTGTAAGGTGTTATCCATTCCTCAGAACCGAAGCGACTTTGAAAACTCATCATGCACTGTTCTGGTTTAATATTTTTTAGACTATTAGTAATAAGATTAAATGTTTCGAAGCAATGTCTATAGTAATCATCACCTTTACTGACAACTCGTCTTTTTTGCATTCCATGAAAGGTTATTACTAAACTATCGATTTTCTTTCCTTGATTTATTAATTCGTTTAATTTTGAGTCAACTTGATTTACGGAATTATCAATGAAGGCATGTGTTCTGTGAAAGTTTGTGATGACTTCGAAGGTTGGTATTTTTACTCTCTTCGACAACTCTTTCGCCAACGCGTCTATGCCTGAAGCTATTGTAGCCTCTGAGTACTGAGGGAACATTGGTATAACTAATAGTTTTGTTGCACCAATACCTTTTTTTAAATCATCCTCCCAATCATCGTAAACTTCATTTACGTACGGAGGTGATAAAAGAAAAGCATGATTTACTTCAACATAACCTTCTGGATCAATTTTCTTTAATTCCTCACTTACACTTTTTGTAAAATCTCTTGTGTTGGTTATCAGTGGAAAACTTTCTCCATCCCAGATTCTTGCATAAAGTTTTGCAGACTTTTGTGGCCTGAAAGGTAACACAAAAAAATTTAAAATTATTTTCCAAAGCCATGGGTTTATATCAACAACTCTTGGGTCTCCTAAAAATGCACGAAGATATTTTCTTAGAGCTTTAGTTGTTGGCTCCGAAGGTGATCCAAGTTGAACAAATACAACTTTTGTTTTTCTTTTAGGGTGCGTGTACTGTTGTGTCATAATAAATAAGTTTTTATAAATATTATTTTAGTTTTTTATTTAATAATCTTTTACCATCTTCACCAAATAATCCACCATGTTAGGATCTGTTTGGGGCAATACGCCATGACCCAAATTAAAGATATACGGATGATCTTTGAACACATCTAGGTATTTTCTTACTTCTTTTTTCAAATTTTCTTTATCTGTTAATAATACTTTTGGATCAAGTCCTCCTTGAACGGGTATATTAATCTCTTTACATATAGAAACAGGATTTACATCATAATCGATATTGACAGCATCGGGTTTAACAATATCACAATAATTTTTATAATTTTTTACTCCTCTTGGAAAACAAATTACTGGTATGTTTAATGACTTAACATATTCAACCAAATTAAGTGTTGGAATATAAACATAGTTTGGCAAGTCTTTTTCTTCTAGTAACCCAGCCCAACTATCAAAAATTTGAATTACAGTCGCACCACTTTTTATTTGTTGATCAATATGTAATTTTAAAAATTTTTCTAAGATTATTAAAACCCTATTAATTAAAAACTCATCTTTAAAAAAATCTTTTATTAACTCTTTTTTTGGTGAGTGTTTATTAATCATATAAACTAATAACGTCCAAGGTGCTCCAACAAACCCTATAACATTTTTGTTTTTAATTAAAATATCTTCACTAACTTTTTTAATTGATTTATAAACTGGATATAATTTTTCTATAAAATCAATTTCATCAACTTTAGATATGTCATTTAAATTCAATGGACCTAGTTGTGGACCAAAGTCTTTTTTAAATTCTACTTTCTGGTTTAATCCGTACGGTAACATTAAAATGTCTGAAAAAATTATTGCAGCATCTAATTCAAATCTTTTCAAAGGTTGTAAAGTAATCTCAGATGATAAATTTTCATTTAAACATAAATTGATAAAGTCTGGATTTAATTTTCTAATTTCCCTAAACTCTGGAAGATACCTACCTGCTTGCCTCATTAACCATATTGGAGAATTAGTTGTCTTTTTGTTTATTATGGTTTCTTGAATGGGTGTCATAATAATAAGTAAATATTTAATTATAGTATTAGTTATATAGTATGTGAATATTGGTAATTAATTGTTTTACACATTTTATACATGATTTATTAACAATTAATAATTTATAGAAGTGAATTATATTTAACAAATAAGGCCTTTATTTAATTTTATTAGATAAAATGTATATTAATACTTCACATGTTTATTAATGTTAATAAAAATAGGGTTTTACAGTGAAAAATAAAAAACATCATTATTTTAAAAAATGGTAAAAATAATACTTAATTATCAACTTTTAATACATGAGTAATACATATCAAATATACCTAATTTCTGACTCCACAGGAGAGACTTTGGATAGAGTGTTTTTAGCAATTAAAGCTCAGTTTAAGAATATTGAATATGATGTTAAGTCTTATTTTTTTACACGCACAGAGAATCAAGTTCTTAAGATAATGGAAGAAGCTAAAGAAAAAAACAACTCAATAATTTTATATACAATTGTTGATACCTCGCTTGCAAAATTTTTAGCAAATAAGGGAGATGAAAAAAAAATTCCCTGCTTTAGCGTTTTAGGCAACTTGATAATGAACTTTTCAAAACTACTAAACCAAAAAGCATCACACGTACCCAGCGGACAGCACGCATTAAATGAAGAATACTATGAAAGAATTGAGGCAATTCAATTTACTATGGCCCATGATGACGGAAATTTAGTTGAAGATATTAGTAAAGCAGACTTAATTTTATTGGGAGTAAGCAGAACAAGTAAAACACCAACATCAATTTACTTAGCAAATAGAGGCTTTAAAACCTTAAACATTCCTCTGGTAAATGATAAATCAATACCGGAAGAGTTAAAGAAAAATCCAAAACTAGCATGTGTTGTTGGCCTAACAACGGAACCAGAGAGACTTGTTGATATCAGAAAAAACAGAATGAACACACTCAAAGGAACAGAAAACACTAACTACACAAATATCAAAAAAATTGAAAAGGAAATCAGTGAAGCTAAAAAAACTTTTAACAAATATAAATGGCCAACAATAGACGTTACACGAAAATCTGTTGAAGAAACAGCAGCATCAATAATCAAAATCCACGAAATATACAAAAACAATGATCGATAAAATAGTACTTGCCTCAAAAAGTGGAGTCAGAAAAAAAATTCTAGAAGATAATAAAATTATATGCAGGGTTGAACCATCAAATGTGGACGAGGAAAGTATTAAAGAAAGTTTATTAAAAGAAAAAGCAACACCAACAATTATATCTAAAAATTTAGCAGAATTAAAAGCAAACAAAATTAGTCAAAAATTTATTAACGAGATAGTTGTTGGTGCAGACAGCGTGATAGACCTAGAAGGAGAAATAATATCAAAACCAAACAATAGAATGGAAGCTCTTAAAATACTTCAAAAACTAAATGGAAAAACCCATCAACTGATCAGTTCTGTTTGTATATCTAGGGGTGGTTTTATGATATGGAATTATACAGATAAAGCTTCATTAACCATGAGAAATATGAGCCTTTTAGTGCTCGAAGCCTACCTAAAGAAGATTTCCGATGTAGCGCTTTATGCTTATAATGTTTACCAAATTGAAGGAGAGGGGAGAAGTTTATTTACTAAAATTGAAGGAGATGAAGACACCATTATGGGTTTGCCGGTTAAGCAAATAAAAAAATATTTAAGTAGATTAGAATGAATAAAAAATTTTTAGTTATAGGAAACCCTATAGAACATTCCCTGTCCCCAAAATTGCACAATTATTGGATCAAAAAAAACAATTTAAAAGCATCGTATGATAAAAAATTTTTAGAGCAAGGTGAGATCCAGCAACTAATTTTAGAAGTTAGGAAAGAAAAAATTCATGGATTAAATGTAACTGTCCCGTTTAAAAAAACAGTTATTCCATTTTTAGATGAATTGAGTGACGAAGCTAAGAGCTCTCAATCAGTAAATACAATTTATAAAAATAAAAATAAAATTATTGGAGATAATACAGATATTGAAGGTTTTAAAATTGGTTTAGAAACAACGAGCCAGATTATAAAAAACAAAGAGGCACTTATACTTGGCGCTGGTGGAGTCGTTCTGTCAATCATCATTGCACTAAAGAAAATGCAAATATCAAAAATTTATTTGAGCAATCGTACGGAATTAAAAGCGCTAGAGATCAAAAAAATTTTTCCAGAAATAGAAATAATAGAATGGGGTAAAGTTTCAAGTTTTGATATAATTATAAATGCAACAAGTATTGGTTTGAACAATAAGGATGAGATAAATATTGATTATAAGAATATTAGCCAAAACAAATTTTTTTATGATGTAATTTACAATCCAAAAGAAACAAATTTTTTAAAAAAAGCAAAAAGATATGGTGCGCAAACAGAAAATGGTAAAATGATGTTTATTTATCAAGCCCAAAAAGCTTTTTTCAAATGGCATAATATTTTACCAGTAGTGGACAACGAAACACTCAATCTATTAAACACATGATCAGAATAGCTGTCGTTGGGGATATAGGATCCGGAAAAAGCCATATAGCAAAGCTTTTTAATTATCCAATATTTAATGCAGATTTAGAAGTGGCTAAAATTTATAAGACGAACAAGAAATGTTTTAAAAATTTAAGTAAGAAATTACCAAAATATTTTTTATCATTCCCAATTCAAAAAGAGGAGATCATAAGAGCGATATCTAGCAACAAAATAAATCTAAAGAAAATTACAAACATTATCCATCCTGAAATTAGAAAAAAAATGAATCTTTTTTTAAAAGACAATAAAAAAAAACAAGCTGTTATCCTAGATATTCCTCTTTTATTAGAAAATAAATTAAATCAAAAAGGAGATATTATAATTTTTATTCAGTCAAAAAAAATAGAAGTCTTAAGGAGACTGAAAAAAAGAGATAATTTTAATTTAGATCTATTAAATAAATTCAAAAAAATGCAATTACCCCTAAGTCATAAAAAAAAAAAATCTCACTTTATTATTAAAAATAACTTTACCAATAAATCTGCTAAGACGAGTATAATAAAAATCCTTAAAAAAATTTTATAAGATGAAAGAAGTTATACTAGACACAGAAACAACAGGCCTATCCGTCAGGGATGGTCATAGAATTGTAGAAATAGGATGCATAGAGATAAACAATCTAATTCCTACTCAAAATAAGTTTCACTGTTATCTTAACCCAGAAAGAAAAGTTTCTGAAAAAGCACTCGAGGTTCATGGTTATACTGATGAATTTTTATCTACCCAAAAAAAATTTTCAGAGATCGTAGATGAATTTTTAAATTTTATAGAAAATAAAAAATTAGTAATTCACAATGCTGAATTCGACTTATCTCACTTAAACAATGAATTGGGACTACTGGGTAGGAAAAAGTTAAATAGTGAAAACACAGTTGATACCCTTGCATTAGCTAGAGATAAGTTTCCTGGTTCACCAATAAGTCTTGACGCGTTATGTAAAAGATACAGAGTAGACAACTCTAAAAGGACTCATCATACAGCTCTTATTGATTGTGACTTATTGGCTAAAATATATATTAATCTTTTAGATCAAAAAGAACCTACTTTAAATTTTAAAAATGAAGATAATGAAAAAATAATAATAAATCCAAAAAATATTAATCAATACTTTAAAAAAATTGTCAAACCCACCGAAGAAGAGCTTAAACTTCACAAGAATTATTTAAAAAATAGTTTAAAGAAAAATTTTTTTAATTAGATCTTTGGTTGTATAATTGGGTAAAATCTATTTTTTTATCAAGTTTTACTTCTGGAAAACCAGAGTTATGAAGTAAGTTTAAAAATGTTTTTTCTAAATTAGGATAAATTTTATTTTGAACATCACATAATATAATTTTTTCCAGGTCTTTTTTATCTTTTACCTCCTCATCAACCTTAACAATTGAAGCATAAATTATTTCGAAGTAGGATTTTTTTTCATTTGGTTCTTTGTCTTCAAACTTTAATGTTGTGTTAACTTCAATCATTTTATTTTTCAGAGGTTTTGATTTAATATCTATATTTAGATGATATTTTGAAATATTTTCTTTAACAAAAATATAGCTTTGAATATCTGGTGTTTCACAAGAAATATCTTTTACAAATTGAGCTAATATTTTAAAGTTTTCTGTCATTTTCGTCTTCTATGTCTTCAAACTCGCCGTTAATAAAATCTTGTTTTTTATTATTAGGTCTCTGTTTAGTTGATACTTTTTTAAAAATCAATTTTCTTGTTGGTGGAAAAATAATCAATAATCCTAAAAAATCAGTGGCGAATCCAGGTAAAATTAAAAGTAATGCTGCAAAAGCCAGGACCGCACCAGAAATAATCTCATAAACTGGAAGTTCGTTTTTGACAATTTGGGACATTCCAGATTTTAAGGTGTTAAAACCTTCATAGCGGGCATAAATAACCCCAAAAAATGCAGTAATGAAAATGAGTAAAATTGTGTTAAAAGCTCCAATTTGAGAGCCCATCTTGATAAATAAATAAATTTCAATAGCAGGGATACCAATTAATAATAATAAAAATGTGTTCATTTGTCTTTAGTCTAAATTGCTAGTTGTAATTAATCAACATAGTAAATATTATTAATTAATGAGTTATAGTTTTGAATATATGGATATTATCCTTTTAGCAATGATTGCTGGTTTTATTTTTCTTCGTCTGCGAGGAATACTTGGTAAAAAAACTGGCTTTGAAGGAAAAATATCAACACAGTTTGAAAAAGAACTCCAAAAAACAAATGTAAGACCAAAACAAATTAATGAAAACTTTGATGAAGAGAGACAAAAAGAGTTTATAAAAGGAGCGGAAATAGCATATGAAACAATTATTACAGATTTTAGTGATAGTGATAATAAACTGATAGCTAGCAAAACTCTTTTGAGTAAAAAAATTCATGATCAATTTAAGGAGGCCCTTTTTGATAGAGAAAGCAAAGGTCATTTTGCTGAAACAACTTTTATAGGGATTAAGTCAGCTGTGGTTAAAACTCATAAAAAAATAGAAGATAGCTTAGAAGTTACAGTTGATTTCGTTAGTGAAATTATAACTTGCATAAAAGATAAAGATAATAAAATAATTTCAGGAGATAGCGAAAAAATTATGACAGTTTATGATACTTGGGTTTTTTCAAAAGATATAAAATCTGCTAACCCTAACTGGTTATTGATTGATACCATTACATAATTGATTAAAAAAATTTCAGACAAAGATAAACAAGACTGGGAAAACTTTTTAAAAAATAAAGAAATCTCTCCTAATAAAGATACTGTTAAAAAAAAAGCTTTAAGTGACAATGATACTATAGAAATTTTTGAAAAAGATAAACAAGACTGGGAAAACTTTTTAAAAAATAAAGAGAAGATTCCTAACAAAGATTTTGTAAATAAGAAAAATATAAGATATGAAAAAATAAAAAAAATAGATCTTCATGGTTATACGATTGAAGAGGCTAACAATGCTGTAGAACAGTTTATCCAAAAATGTTTTGATGAAAGTGCTACTAAAATCATAGTGATTACTGGCAAAGGCCTTAGGTCTAAAAATGTTGAAAACCCCTATCTTTCAAAAGATTTAAGTATTTTAAAGTATTCTGTTCCTGAATTTATCGAATCGAATATAAGCTTAACAAAAATGATTATAGAAACAACAGATGCGAAGATAGAGGATGGTGGAAGTGGTGCTTTTTATATTTATCTTAAAAATAAGTTTAAGATAAAATAATCTATTAGAGAATAAACTTAGATAAATCTGTATCTTTTACAAGTTCATCTAAGTTTTGTTTCACATACTCAGAATTAATTATAATTTTTTCTCCAGCCCTATCTGTTGCTGTAAAACTGATATCGTCTAAAATTCTTTCAATAATAGTATGTAATCTTCTAGCTCCAATATTTTCTACAGTGTTATTTACTTCAGAAGCCATATTAGCAATAGCATCTATTCCATCTTCAGAAAATTCTAATTCTACATTTTCAGTTCTTAAAAGAGCCACATATTGTTTAATTAAACTATAGTCCGGTTCTTTAAGAATCCTTTTAAAGTCATCACTAGTTAAAGCCTCAAGCTCAACTCTAATCGGGAGTCTACCCTGTAATTCTGGTAGCAGGTCTGAAGGTTTTGCAAGTTGGAATGCCCCTGATGCAATAAATAAGATATGGTCTGTTTTAATTGTACCATATTTTGTGCTCACAGTTGTTCCTTCAATTAAAGGAAGTAGATCTCTTTGCACTCCTTCTCTAGATACATCCCCACCCGATCTATCTGTCCTACCTGAAATTTTATCTATTTCATCTAAAAAGACTATTCCATTATTTTCTGTAGAATCTTTTGCTGATTTTATAATTTTATCTTCTTCTATTAACTTGTCAGCTTCATCATTAATTAAAATTTCATGAGACTCTTTGACAGTCATTTTCTTTTTCTTCTGTTTATTTCCAACAGATTTTCCAATCATCTCACCAATATTTATCATTCCAATGTTAGCTCCAGGCATTCCGGGAATTTCAAAAGAAGTTTGAGAACTAAGGTCATTTACTGCTATTTCAATTTCATTGTCATCCAAATCACCATCTCTTAATCTTTTTCTAAAACTTTCTCTTGTGGCAAGACTTGCTTTATTTCCAACCACTGAATCTAAAACTTTTTCTTCAGCTAATTTTTGAGCTTTTGCATGAACCTCTTTTCTTTTCTTTACTTTTTCCATTGCAATTGCAATTTCAAGTAGGTCTCTTATAATTTGCTCAACATCTCGTCCAACATAGCCAACTTCTGTAAATCTCGTTGCTTCAACCTTTACAAAAGGGGCTTCTGCTAACTTAGACAGTCTTCTAGAGATTTCAGTTTTCCCGACTCCCGTTGGTCCAATCATTAAAATATTTTTAGGTAAAACTTCATCTTTCATTTCACCTTTTAAAGCCTGTCTTCTCCATCTATTTCTTAAAGCAATAGCGACTGCTTTTTTAGCTTTATTTTGTCCAACTACATATCTATCAAGCTCGGAAACTATTTCTCTAGGAGATAAAGAACTAACCAAAGAGCTATCTTTGTTTTCATTTTTCTCTTTGGGAAAAGGTGTAACGTTTGAATCTTTCATTAAATCTTCTCAATTTTAATATTATCATTAGTGAATACGCAAATTTCTGACGCAACCTTTATAGCTTTTCTTGCTACCTCTTCAGCACTTAAATCTGTATCTAATAAAACTTTAGCAGCAGCTAAAGCATAATTACCACCAGATCCTATGCCTATGGCATCACCTTCTGGCTCTAAAACATCACCAGTGCCAGAAATGATAAAACTATTTTCTTTATCACCAATAGCCATTAAAGCCTCCAGTCTTCTTAAATATTTATCAGTTCGCCAATCTTTAGCTAGCTCAACAGCGGCCCTAGGAAGGTTCCCAGCGTGTTTTTCAAGTTTTGCTTCAAGTCTTTCAAACAAAGTCAAAGCATCAGCAGTGGACCCAGCAAACCCAGCAATCACATTTCTTTTTTCAATTTTTCTAACTTTTGCAGCAGTACTTTTTATAACTGTATTGCCCATACTAACTTGGCCATCTCCAGCTACCACTACTTCATTATTTTTTCTAATAAGAACTATTGTAGTCATTGATTATAGATGGACATTAATATTTATTCTTCAAGTACCATATTACTAATATTGATATAGTTGGCTAATCTCTATATACCTAATTGATATTATGAGTAGAAAAGGAAAAATTTCACGTAAAACAAAAGAAACGAGCATCAGTGTTGATTTAAATATTGATGGCAAGGGTAAATATAAAATTGATACTGGGATAGGTTTTTTAGATCATATGCTTGAGCAATTATCCAGGCACTCATTGATAGATATAAATTTAAAGGCTAGGGGGGATACACATATTGACCTTCATCACACGACAGAAGATACTGGAATCGCAATAGGGGAGGCTTTAAAAAAAGCTCTTAAAAAATTTGTAGGGATTAGAAGGTATGCACACGCAATGATACCAATGGATGAAACATTAACAAGAGTTGCAATAGATGTTTCAAATAGACCTTATTTAATATGGAAAGTAAAACTAAAAGTAGAGAGGCTTGGTGAAATGGATACAGAGCTTTTTAAAGAATGGTTCCAAGCATTTTCTCAAGCAGCAGGAATAACATTACACATAGAAAATATTTATGGAGACAATAGTCATCATATAATTGAATCTTGCTTTAAAGGTTTAGCAAGGTCACTAAGAATGGCCTTAGAAATAGATCCAAGAAACAAAAGTGTAATTCCCTCTACAAAGGGATTGCTATAAAAAAAGCAATGAATATTGCTATTATTGATTATGAATCTGGCAATATAAGTTCGGTAATTAATTCTTTCAAAGCTGTATGTAACAATCAAAATATTAAAATTAGAATAGAGGTAACTTCTGATTTAAAAATAATCTCAAATTCAGACAAAATAATTTTACCAGGCCAAGGGTCCTTTAAAAACTGCACAGAATCTTTGCTAAAAATTGAGGGTCTTAAGGATACATTAAATAAATTTGCCATTATTAATAAAAAACCTCTACTCGGCATTTGTGTTGGTATGCAAATGTTTGCCGACAGAGGATTCGAGGAAATTGAAACAAAGGGCTTGGGTTGGATTCCTGGGAATGTAAAAAAAATTGATAATAAAAATAATCAATTTAAGCTTCCACATATTGGATGGAATGAACTTTCCTTCACAACTGAAAGTAAATTATTTAAAAGTATAAAAGAAAAAGCACATGTTTATTTTGTTCATAGCTATAAATTTATACCAGAAGATGAAAAATTTATATCAAGTAGAACTAACTATTCAGAGGAAATTGTGGCGTCTGTTGAAAAAGAAAATTTATTTGGTACACAATTTCATCCAGAAAAAAGTGACATTGTTGGTTTAAAAATAATAGAAAACTTTATTAAATTGTAAAATGAAAATATTTCCAGCCATAGATATTAAAGATAAAAAATGTGTGAGGCTACTCAAGGGAAATTTTGATAATCAAACTATTTATGAGCAATCTCCTTATGATCAAGCCTCAAAATATAAAGATGAGGGTTTCCTAAATTTACACATGATAGACCTCGATGGGGCACTCACAGGCGAATTGGTTAACTTGGAAATAATAGAAAATATTGTAAAAAAATTGAATATCGCAATTGAAATTGGTGGAGGAATTAGATCTATTGAAAAAATCAAGACTTATTTGAACATAGGAATTGACAAAGTTATATTGGGAAGTGCTGCTATAAAAAATCCAGATTTTTTAAGTCAGGCTTGTATAGAATTTAAGGATAGAATTGCTCTTAGTTTAGATGCTAAAAAAGGGATACTTTCAGTTTCAGGCTGGAAGGAAACAACCAACCAAACAGCAGTGGATTATTTGAAAAATGTAAATAATTATGGATTTTCAAGAGTTATCTACACAGATATTGACAGAGATGGCACTAAAATGGGACCCAATATTGAAGAAACTATAAACATTGCACAAATTTCATCAGCACCAGTTGTGGTGTCTGGGGGAGTCTCATCAATTGAGGATGTAAAAAGAATAAAAGAATTAAATAATTTAAATATTGAAGGTGTAATCGTTGGTAAGTCAATTTATGACGGAGATATAATGCTCAGAGAACTCAAGGAGCAAGAAAGTGCTTAAACACAGAATTATTCCATGTCTTGATGTAAAGAATGGAAGGGTAGTTAAGGGAATTAATTTTGTGGATTTAAAAGATGTGGGGGATCCAGTGGAGCAGGCTAAGATTTACAGTAAAAGCGGTGCAGATGAAATTTGTTTTTTAGACATCACAGCATCCAACGAAAATAGAGAGACTATATTTGATGTGGTTAAAAGAACATCGGAAAATTGTTTTGTACCCCTTACAGTAGGTGGAGGAATTAAGAGTTTAGAAGATATAAATAAATTATTAATCTCAGGAGCTGATAAAGTTTCAATAAATACTGCAGCAGTCAATAATGAAAATTTAATTAAAGAAAGTAGCAAAAAATTTGGGTCACAGTGTATTGTTGTTGCAATCGATGCTAAGCAAAAAAATGATAAATGGGAAATATTTACTCATGGGGGGGGAACTGAAACTGGCATTGATGCTGTAGAATTCGCAAAAAAAATGGAGGCAAACGGTGCGGGTGAGCTATTGATTACATCAATGGATAGAGATGGTACTCAAAAAGGCTACGATATTAAGTTAATTTCTGAAATAGAAAAAAATGTAAACATACCTATCATTGCATCAGGAGGTGTCGGAAATTTAGAGCACTTATTCGAAGGAGTCAAATATGGAAAAGCCAGCGCAGTATTGGCAGCTTCAATTTTTCACTATGGAACTCACTCAATTAGTGAGGTAAAGCAATATTTGGACTCAAAAGGAATTCCTGTTAGAATTTAATTATGTCAGATAAATTAGAGGACTTGGTAAAAACCATAAGAAATAGAAAAAATAAAAATAATGATAAATCTTATACATCTTCATTGTTATTTGGTGGTTTACCAAAGTGCCTAGATAAGATGCAGGAAGAGTTTGACGAACTAAAAGAAGCATTAAATAACAATTCTAATATAATCCATGAGGCTGCAGATATAATTTATCATTTACTGGTAACTTTAGAAGTAGCTAATATTAAGTTTGAAGATGTTTTGGAAGAGTTAGAGAAAAGAAAAAAACAGTCAGGAATCGAAGAAAAAAATAGCAGATGATGAACTACGATAAAAATAATATTTTTGCAAGAATTTTAAGAGGAGAGATCCCATGCAAAAAAATATTTGAAAACAATCATGTTCTTTCATTTTATGATGTTAATCCAAAAAAAAAAATTCACGCACTAGTAATACCGAAAGGTGACTATATTAACCTAGATGATTTTAATGATAGAGCAACAGACCAAGAAATAGTTGCATTAAGCAAAGCAATTACAGAAGTTTCCAAAATATTAGGTATTTCAGCTAATGTAGGAAAAGGTTACAGGGTGCTTACTAATTTAGCCGAGCACGGTGGTCAAGAAGTTATGCATTTGCATTTTCATTTATTCGGTGGTGAAAAAGTAGGAAAAATGGTTGAGTGAAAGAAAAAATTTTTAGAAATTATTTAGAAATAAAATCTCACGAAGGTTTTAAAGAAGTAAAAAAACCATCAGAAAGTTTTTCTGTAGAACTAGTTAATCCTAAAGACTTTCAATTGAATAAATTTTTTTATAAAAATATAGGAAAAAATTGTCAATGGGTTGATAGACTTGTTTGGAATGATTTAAAGTGGATTGATTATATTTCAGATGAAAAGCTTTCCACTTACATTTTTAAGGATAAAGATGAAATGGTAGGCTATTTTGAGCTGTTATTTAATAAAAATAACAAAGAAGTTGAAATTATTTATTTTGGAATTTTAGAAGAATATTTTGGTAAAAAACTAGGTAGTTATTTGTTAAGTGAAGCCATCAAATTTTCATTTGCCATGGGATCTTTAAGAGTTTGGGTACACACGTGCTCTTTAGATCACAAGAATGCCTTAGGTAATTACCTATCAAGAGGAATGAAAATTTTTAAATCGGAAACTCTAATTAGATGATAATTTAATCATTTTTTGGTAATATAAAGATCTTATCATTTATCTTCTGATTAATCATGGTAGACGAAATAAAAGTTATAATCAGATTTTTATAAATATCTTCAGTTTGCCATCCCACTAAATTAAAATTTTTTTTATCAAAAAAAATATTAATTTCACTGTTGTTTTCAAAAATTTTAAATGCTAAAAAATTATTATCAATCTCTCTTGGTTCTAAGATGTTTATTTTAGATATCAAATATTTTTTATCTAACAACAATTCGAGAGGTGTCTTATTAAGAGGATAAATATAATAATTTCCTCGATTTTCACTTTTAATTACTAAGGACTTACCATTAGAAACAATAGTTTTTTTATTAAAACCATTATATTCACAAAATATTTTTTTAGGGTATTTTATAATACAAGTCCCATTTTCAATTTTCTTATCAATGGTTTGTACAAAATTAAAACTTAAAACATTAGTAAGCCTCATTTGAGAAATAATTTTATCTTTGGCAGAAGAATAAGAGGCGCTATAAAAACTTAACATAAAAAAAATTATTATAAATTTAAACATTATAGAACATCTCTCTTGCCTACATGATTTGCTTTACTGACAGTTCCATCAGCCTCCATCATATCAATAATTCTTGCAGCTCTATTGTACCCTATTTGTAATTTTCTCTGCAAAAAAGAAGTAGAGGCTTTACCTTCAGACCTAATGATATCCAGAGCCGCCTGGTATAATTCATCTTTATTATTTGAGTTGGATGAACCCTCTACAACATCTCTTTCATCTGCAAAATTTAGAATTTCATCTATATAATCTGGCTCCGCTTGACTTCTTAAATAATTATTAACCTTTTCAATTTCATTATCAGAAACGAATGGTGCATGAATTCTAACTATGCGATTTGCTGCAGACATATAAAGCATATCTCCTTTACCTAATAGTTGTTCAGCACCTTGCTCACCTAATATAGTTCTACTATCAATTTTAGAAGTTACTTGAAAAGATATCCTTGTAGGGAAGTTTGCTTTAATAGTACCAGTAATTACATCAACGCTTGGTCGTTGAGTGGCCATAATAATATGAATTCCAGCAGCTCTTGCCATTTGTGACAATTTTTGGATATAATTTTCAATTTCTTTTCCTGCCACAAGCATCAAATCTGACATTTCATCAACAACGACAACAATGTAGGGCATAGCAAGAGTATGTTTGGCGTTGTAACCATCAATATTCCTTACACCTTCTTTGGTCATTAGTTTGTATCTGCTTTCCATTTCTTTAACAACCCAACCCAATACGGATGCAGCTTTTTTTGCTTCAGTTATTACAGGACACAATAAATGAGGAATACCCTCATAGGCGGAAAGTTCTAACATCTTGGGATCAATTAAAATAAACTTACACTTATCAGGTGTGTGTCGATAAAGAAGTGAGAGAATAATAGTATTAATACAAACTGACTTTCCGGAACCTGTTGTACCAGCAATTAATAAATGGGGCATAGAGGCTAAATCTCCAACAACAGGAATTCCAGAGATATTTTTCCCCAAAGCTATCGGTAATCTGATCTCTTTTTTAGTAAAATCTGTATTTGAAATAATTTCACTTAAATAAACATTTTCTCGAGTTGCATTAGGAAGTTCTATACCAATGGTGCTTCTTCCCGGTATAGTGGCAATACGGGCAGATTCTGAACTTGTATTTCTAGCAATGTCGTCAGAAAGATTAATAATTTTAGAAACTTTAACACCAGCCGCAGGTTCAAATTCATTTAAAGTAACCACAGGTCCATGACTTACTTTTTTAATATTACCACTAACTCCAAAATCTAAAAGAATCTTTTCTAAAAAACTACTGTCGATATAATCCTCACTCTTTAACTTCTCCCTTTCTTTTTTGGTAGGAATTTTTAATAAATCAATAAAAGGTAATTTAAACCTGATCTTTTTATTTATTTCCTTATTATCATTTTTTATAAAGGGTAAATCTTCTTGAATTAAACTTTTAATTTCTTCTTGAGGAATAAATTCATTAATAATCTCATTTTTATTAGTGTAATTTTTTATTTTTTTTGAAAATAAAAGCTCAGACAATTTTTTTAAAAATTTATAAAAGGAACTAATCTTAAACTGGATGCTAAATAAGAATAAATTTAATATTAATAATATTAGCAAGTAAAATGATATTTGTGGATTAAGAATAATTAATGAATTAAAAAAGGTTGTTTCTAAGTATTTTCCAATAAAACCACCATTGCCATTAATATAAAGTTTAAATGCATTTGGGTAAAAAAAAGAAAAAAATAGAGAACCAAACAATGAATATAAAACAGTAAAAAAATTACTTTCTATTAATAAAAAAATTTTTTTGTTTAGGATAATATTTATTCCAGTTAATATAAGGGTAAATGGAATTAATAGGGATATTAATCCAAGAGATTGAAAAAAAAGGTCTGAAGAAAAACTACCGTGAAAACCGAGAAGATTTTTTATTTTAGTTTTTTCCGGAAAAATAAAATTTGGATCCTCTGGAGAAAAACTAACAAGAGAAATTAACAATAATGCACCTATTATAACAATAGTTATACCAAGAATTTCAATAAATCTATTAATGCTAAAATTTAGTGCATTGTGAGCTAATTTTTTTATTTCCATAAATTAATAAATCAAATTTATCACTTTGTATCATCTAAATTTTATTGTTAAAATTAAAAATTAAAAATTAATTATGAATGTTTGCATTATTGGCGATGGACTTACCAGTCTATCTTTGGCTAAAAATCTTATAAATAAAAAAATAAATGTTCACATTTATCAAAAAAAGATATTTAATAATTTGCCGTTAAGTAGAACTATAGGAATATCAAAAAATAACTTAGAATTTTTCAAAAAAGAAATTCACGACATACCAATAAAAATCACCTGGGAAATAAAAAAAATAGAAATTTATTCTGAAAAATTACCAAAAAACAAAATATTAAATTTTGAAAATAATAAAAGTAATTTGTTTTATATGGTAAAAAATTTTGAGCTTTATAATTCCTTAAACAATAAATTATTAAAAAATAAATTTTTTAAAAGAAAAATAATAAATAAAAAAAATTTTTATGATAAATTACTTAAAAAAAACAATTATGATTTAATAATAAATTGTGATCCAAATAACTCTATATCAAAAAAATATTTCACTAAAAAAATAGATAAAGACTATTCTAATCTAGCCTATACAACTATTATAGAACATAAAAAATTAAAAAATAATTCAGCTATCCAGATTTTTACGGATTTAGGTCCTATTGCTTTTTTACCAATATCAAGCACAAAAACTTCTGTTGTTTTTTCAATAGACATTAAATATAAAAATTATAGCGACGGTAATATATTAGACCTAATAAAAAAACATAATCCTAAATTTAAAATAAAAAACATATTAAAATTAAGTAGCTTTAACTTAAAATCTTCAAATTTAAGAAATTATTATTATAAAAATATTTTAGCATTTGGAGATTTGCTTCACAGAATTCATCCACTTGCCGGTCAGGGCTTTAACATGACTATTAGGGATATAAAAGATTTATCAGAAATTATTCAAGAAAAAATTGACCTTGGATTACAATTAGATACTTTTATTTTAGAAGAATTTCAAAAAAAAACAAAAAATAAAAATTTTATTTTTTCTAGTGGAGTAAATTTTATTTATGAATTTTTCAATTTTGAAAAGCAGGTTAAAGGACAAAATCTAAATAAAATCTTGAAATTCCTAGGAAAGAATAAAAGTTTTACCAATTCAATTATTAAGTTTGCAGATAAAGGGTTAAATATCTAATTCCTACTGTATAGTAGTATTGTCATAATTATCGTGACTATAAGTACTTAAAATTTCAGCAATCTTATTTTTTCTTATTTCCAGATTTTCACTTTCTAATAACACTTGTTTTTCTTCTAATGAAAAAGGAGAGGCCATGGACAATGCATTTATTGTTTCATTTAAATCTTGTTTTTCTAAAGATTTCCAATTGATTATGTATCCTTTTTTTTCAAATAAAGATTTTAAATCTTTAAAAATTAACTCAAGATCTGAGAATTTCAATTCTTCTTTTGGTAATTTTAAATCTTCAAGAAATCCATCAAAATTAATTTCACACTCTCTATATGGTTTATTATTTTTAATCTCTTCGGTAATATTAAAACGACTTAAACCACACAGATCAATTAAATATCTGTTATCTATATATTTAAAATTAATAATTTTCCCTAAACAGCCAACTCCATGTAAGTCTGGAATGGAATTTACTTTATTTTTTTTGGGCTGAATTAAGCCTATCATCTTATTTGTTTTCATGCAGTCATTAATCATTTCAACATACCTTGGTTCAAATATATTTAATGGCACCGTTGTATTGGGAAAAATGATAAAGTTACTTAGCGGAAAGATAGGTATAATTTTTGGTAAATCGTTTTTTTTCATTCTTTCTTTTAACAAACTTTTAAAGATCTATATACTAATGAAAACTTTATTATTGCGTGCATTTAAAAAACCGTCTATTTATAGTGTCTTTATAAGCGGGTCTAGCTCATTGGTAGAGCGAATCGTTGCCAACGATTAGGTAGAGGGTTCGATTCCCTTGACCCGCTCCATTAAACTGAGGATAATTAATAAATGTGTGATCTTTTAAATAAAAAATGTGCACCTTGTGAAGGAGGAATTTTACCTTTTGATATAAGTGAAATACACAAATATCAAAAAAAAGTAGATGGATGGAATGTAGTTAAAAATGAAAAAAAAATATTTTTTTTAGAAAAAAACTTTATTTTTAAAGACTTTGTTAATAGTCAGCAATTTATTAATAAAGTTGGAGAAGCCTCAGAAGCAGAGGGTCACCACCCAGATATTTCTTTTGGATGGGGTTATGCAAAAATTATAATTACCACGCATGCAATAGAAGGGTTATCAGAAAATGATTTTATTCTAGCTGCTAAAATTGATCAGATTTTCAATGCCTAAAATGCCTTGTTTTGGAAAAGACCAGGATAGTATTAGTCTGATTTGCAAATTTTATTATTTCCTTATCTCGGATTGATCCAGAGGGCTGTATTACAGCAGTAACACCTGACTGCACTAATTTTTCTATACCATCGACAAAAGGGAAAAAGGCATCTGATGCGGCAACCACTTCTTCATTTAAATTTTGAAATTTGTTCATTTTATCTATTGCAATTTGACAGCTATCAAGTCTGCTAGGCTGTCCAGATCCAATACCTACAGTTGTCTCTTGACTAGCTAAAACAATCGCATTAGATTTAACGTATCTACAAATATTGAATGCAAAAATTAAACTTTTCAACTGTGATTTAGTAGGTTTTTTTTTTGAAACTATTTTAAAATTTTTAATATTGAATTTTTCTATATCTTCAGATTGAGTTAAAATAGACTCATTAGCTGAATTAAACCTTATTAAATTTTTTACTGAAAAATTTTTTGCTTCAATAAGTCTTAAATTGTTTTTTTTTTTTAAAACTTTTAATGCCTCAGGATCAAAGCCATTTGCAATAATAACCTCCAAGAAAATATTACTCAGTGCCACGGCTAGTGTTTTATTTATTGTATAATTGCATGAAACTATTCCTCCAAAAGCACTTATAGGGTCACATGCAAGTGCTAATTGATAACTTCTTAATCTATTTTTATTAATAGAAACACCACATGGGTTAGCATGCTTAACGATAACAGTTCCTGAATTTTTTGGTAAAGATTTAGAAATAGTTAAGGCTGAGAATATATCGTTATAGTTGTTATAGCTCAGCTGCTTTCCGTGAATTTGATTAATATTTAAATTTTGTGTTTTGGAGTAAACAGCTGCATTTTGGTGAGGGTTTTCACCATATCTTAATTTTTCAATTAAATTTCCGTAGATGATTTTTTTTTTAGGAAAATCATTTTTTTTAATTCTATTAAGGTAGTTTGAAATTACAGCGTCATAATATGCTGTTTCAGAAAAGGCATCTAAAGACATCTTTTCCCTAAACTCAATAGATGTAGAGCCTTTATTTTTTTCTATTTCATCAATTAGTTCGCTATATTGATCTGAAGAAGTAATGACAGTAACATCATTATAGTTTTTTGCTGCAGCTCTAACCATTGTTGGACCTCCAATATCAATATTTTCTATAATTTTTGAATGATTACCTGTCCGTTGTAGAATTTTTTCAAAAGGATAGAAATTAACAATAACTAGGTCTATTTCATCAAAATTATTATCTTTTAAGTCCTTAATGTGAGATTTGTTATTTCTTTTACTTAATATTCCAGCATGTATTTTTGGATGTAATGTTTTAACTCTTCCACCAAGTATTTCAGGAGAATCAGTGTAATCTGAAACTTTTAGGCATTTAAACTTGAGTCTTTTGATCTCTTGATAAGTGCCACCTGAACTGATTAATTCAATCTTATTTTTGGTTAAAACTTTTAAAAGGTTTTTTAAATTTTTTTTATCAGAAACTGAAATTAGTGCTTTTTTTATTTTCTTCATTATATTTTTGTAATTTCCCATTTTATAGTCTGGTTTTCATCATTAGTCATTCCAGAAATGACTATATTGTGATTATCAACAAAGAAATCTTTTTTACCAAAATATAGACCGCTATCAATATTCATATTATTGTTAGAAGAATTAAATTTCCAACCTTCACCATCAAGGTCTATAAGTATTGATTTACTATCTTGGGTCTTCATTATTCTAAGATTAGGCTCTAGATGAAATCTAATTTCAAATTTTAAATTTTCAACACCATTTTTGAAAATTATTTTATCATGACCAATAAACTTTATCTGTTCAGGATAAAACTCAATTGCTCTCTCATGAACGACGCCATATTGTTTTAAATAACCATCATGCGATGCATTAATTTTCCAGTAATTTTCCTCAAATACAATATTTTTTTTTAATATTTTTAATCCATGAGAAACTTTAGAATTTTTATTTTTATTTAATTTACATGAAGAACTATTATCTATAGTTAGTGTACTATGTGTAGCGCTTGATTTTGATAGTTTATTTAATTGGTGATTGTGGTTTTGAAAATATCCTGAATTACTAATTAATTTTTTTTTGTTTGATATTATTTCAAAAGATAGTGCACCTGATTGATAGCTTGAAGAAAACTTTTTATCTGGGCTTGGCCCAATGTCCATAATTAATGAAATTTTTTTTTTATTAAGAGATGCGTACCCACCCAATTCATTACTTTGATTTTTAAAATTATAGCCAAGCTTTTTTAAATAATGATCAAAATCAATATTATTTGTTTCATTGTTACCGTTGAAAAGTAGATCTACTTTATTATTTTGCCAACAGAACGCATAAGCTTGACCCAAATAATAAATATTTTCATTAATAAAATCGGGTAGCTCATTTTGAGATTCTTTGAACCACTCTCTAATTAAGATGAAATACTTTAGGTAAAAGCATAATTGTCTGATGCTCCTTGATTTTGGAAAACCATCGTTATCAAAAGAAAATTTTACAAGTTTTCTCAATAAGTTTAGCCCTGTTTTTAAATACCGATCTTCATTTTGATAGGATAAACCAGTTAAAATAATCGCTGCACAGCCTATCATTTTATCGCCAACTAACTCTGATCCTTCTATTTCATTAATCAAATGATTAATTTGTTTTTTTATAACACTATTAAATTTATTTTTGTAGTCAGTGCTACTATCTTCATAAGTAAGTCTGGAGTTAGAAGTCCAAGCAATTATTCTTTTTGCTACTATATCAACTTCCCAGCTCTTAGAATTGTATTTATGATTTTTATCTATCCATTGTAAAATTATATCTTGAGTGCTTTTTTTTGAAGATTTTAAATCCAAACTAAATAACCAAAAAAAACTATTTAAATTTTTATAATCTTTTTCTTTTAAATTTTTATTATCCCATATTTTATTTAATGAATAATTTTCAATACCAATTTTTTTTTTATTATACTTTATAAGGGAGTCCAGTAAGTTAGGGCTCGGGTGATATTCTAAAGAACTATTAATAGATGGAGTAATTTTTCTGTTATAAATATTTGAACCTAAATATAGAGAACGAATTTTTTTTTTAGAAAATATATATGAATTACTAATAAGATTTAATGTATTATCAAAAATCATTATTTTAACTTGATTTTAAAAGGTCTATATTTTTTTTTATATTTCCATTATTATTTTTGAATACAGTAGTGCCAGAAACCAAAATATTAGCACCTGCTTCAATAGCTAACTTGCTGTTATCAAAATTAATTCCACCATCAATCTCAATATCAAACTCTAAGTTTTTTTGGTTTTTTATTTTTTTTAATTCTTTAATTTTATCTAATACTTTAGGCATAAATTTCTGCCCTCCAAATCCAGGATTTACACTCATGATTAAAACTAAATCGATTTCATTCAATAAATCAGTTACCAAATTAATTTTAGTTTTAGGGTTTAGTGAAACTCCAACTTTTTTATTTAAACTTTTTATGTGCTGAATAGAATTTTTTAAATCCTTAGTAGCTTCAGGGTGTATGGTAATAATATCAGCTCCTGCATCAGAATAATCTTGAATGTATTTATGAACAGGAGATATCATTAAATGAACATCAAATGGTAGTCTTGTATATTGTCTTAAAGCCCTAATAATTGGTGCTCCCATGGTTAAATTTGGAACAAAATGACCATCCATCACATCTACGTGAATCATGTCAGCACCACCTTCTTCTAGTCTTTTAATTTCATTTCCTAATTGACCAAAGTCAGCAGATAGAATTGATGGTGAAATTTTTATTTTTTTCATTGATTACCATATTAGTAGTATCAATTTTATTTTTAATTTGAATTAATTATTTACTAAAAATACGATAAATTTCTGCAGCAATTTCACTTTCTAAAGGAAATGACAACATTCCCATCACAGAATATCCCAATAGATAGGGCATAAGGTAAAACCTGATCATATAAAAAAACCAAGCCACATAAAGAGGTACAAGAAAGGGTATAATGAAAGATGGTGTGATAGGTTTAAATAAATGGATTAATGGGTTTGTTAATTTTACAAATGCTTTCATAAAAAAAAATTCTGAGTTTTCTCTTTGAAAAATATTCATCGCCACTCTTCCAATAAGGGTCCACATAACGACACCTAAAATATAATCAATTATTAAAATTAAAGGATGAATATCAGGCATAAATATAAAAAGGGATTTTGTTTTTTAACTTAACTAAGGGGCGAAATAAATCGCCCCTTAATATAAAATCTAATTAGTGTTGTTTTCCAAGAATTGATTTACCGCTTGGAATACGAAGCTCATCAACCATTGCTTGAGTTCTTGCGTCTGGTTCCTTAGTTGCTAAACTAACGGCAACCATGGCAACTAAACTAACCAATGATCCAACGATACCAAATGTAAGTTGAGTTATACCCCAGAATCCAGATCCGCCATTTCGTACCCAAATTAAGTACGCCATACCAGAACCTAATCCTAATAGCATTCCTGCAACAGCACCAGGTCCATTCGCTCTTTTCCACCATACACCAAGTACAAGTGGGAAGAATAATCCTGACATCGCAAAGTCAAAAGCCCAGATTACCGAACCTAAGATACCTTGGATACCCATCGCGGCAATAGTTGCTCCAGCAAAACCAATTAATACAAGCAATACCCTTGCAACAATTAGGCGTTTTGCAGCTTCTGCTTTTGGATCAATGATCTTGTAATATAAGTCATGAGACAAAGCATTTGCAATTGCTAAAACCAAACCATCAGCAGTAGACATGGCAGCAGCCATACCTCCAGCAGCAACCAGACCTGAGATTACATAAGGTAATCCAGCAATTTCTGGTGTAGCTAACACAACGGCTTTACCACCCATGAAAAACTCATTTAATTCAAGAGTTCCATTTCCGTTAAAGTCGCTAACAAACATTAGGTTAGCTTGATTCCAGTTTTGATACCAATCTATTGCTTGAACCTCAGCTATTGATTTACCAATAATCCCTGTTGAAAGTGTTGGGTCAATCAGTGATAGTTTTGATAATGTCGCTAACATCGGTGCAGTTGAGTATAAAATGAAGATGAAAAGTAGCGACCATGCTACAGATCTTCTAGCCGATTTTACACTTGGAGTAGTAAAGTATCTCATCATAACATGAGGCAAAGAAGCTGTTCCCGCCATCATACAAATTGCTAGAGAAATGAATCCCCAGTTTGTTCCATTAACTGATGAGTGTGCTTTAGTTATTCCAGCTAAACCTTTTGGTACCGTAGCTAAGTCGGCAGCTGAGTTTTTCACAAAACCAAACTGACTTTCTAGCTCAGCAATTCTAGCTACCTCATCTCCCAACATCAAATGTGGGAAGAATCCAGCACCCATTTTACTACTAATCCAGAATACAGGAAGTAAGTAAGCAATAATTAAAACTATATATTGCGCAACTTGTGTCCATGTAACTGCTCTCATTCCACCAAGCATAGAACAAAGTAATATACTTGCTAATCCAACGTACACAGCTAATTTAAAAGGAATATCTAATGCTACTGAAGCAATAGTTCCTGTTGCATTAATTTGCGCAGTCACATATGTGAATGAAGCTACTGTTAATACTAATACCGCACTAAGTCTTGCTGCGTTACCACCATATCTTGTACCCACAAAATCTGGAACTGTGTAACAGCCAAATTTTCTTAGATAAGGTGCTAACAAAGTAGATACAAGTATATATCCACCTGTCCATCCAACTAACAGTGCCATATATCCATAACCTTTGAAGTAGATACCACCTGCCATTGCAACGAATGATGCACCAGACATCCAGTCTGCTGCAGTAGCCATTCCGTTAAATACAGTAGGTACTTGTCTTCCTGCTACGTAATATGCATCCATCTGAAGTGTACGTGATAACCAACCGATTATTGCATAGATAGCAATGGTGAATACAACAAAAGAAATTCCTATTGCTTTTGCAGTCATCCCCATTTGTTCAGCAATCGCCATTAATATTATGAATCCTATAAAACCACCCGTATAGATTCCATAAACTTTTGGTAGATTGTCTATAAATTTACCTTTTATCATTAGCTATCCTCTCTTTCAGTGAAACCAAACTCTTCATCTATCTTCTCTTGTCTACCCGCAAACCAGAAATTCAAAATTACAAATGCTAATAATGAACCCTGACATGTCATGTAATATGACAGTGGATAACCAAAAGGTTTGAAGCTAGATGCTTCCATTTCAGTTCCGAAAAAAAAGATGCCAATTGAGAATACAAACCAAATTGCTAAAGTAACGAATAGCAAACCTTTAGTTTTTTCCCAGTGTTGTGCTTGTTTTGACATTTTTACTCTCCCTATATAGTTAAGTGGGAAACCTTAACCATAATGAGGTAGATTGAAAGCCTTTAAATAGTTCGAATTAGAGCCATTTTTGTAATATAAAGCACCCAAAAGTAGGAAAATGTGCTCAAATATAAACTTAAAATAAAAGATATAAAACTAGAAGATATTAGAGTTTACCTATTTGCTTTATTCAAGGGAATACTTCCAAAGAAGAAAATTAAGAATATTGAAGATCTTGCATTATTTATTCAAAAACAATCAGCATGGGTATCCCAGGTAACTTTGTACAACTATTTAAAAACAAGAATGGGTACAAAGTGGGTATTGCACTTTGATGATGAGATATTTTTAGCATCTATCAATAAAGCCAAATGGAATATTTATTCTATAGCACTTCAAGACCTTACTTTTTATACTCTATCATATTTGAGTGTTTTTTATAATTATAAAGACATAGACAAGGCCAATGATATTTATAATGAAATTTTGACCAAAGAAAAAGAAAATGAAATGCCTGAAGAAATTATTTTGCAGGCGAAAAAAAAATTTACAGAACGATTACAAAAGATTGATTGGAACTTATATTATAAATCTTGGCCATTTAATGAGAGTGCACTAACTTTATATGAGTGGGCTCCGGTTGCTGAAGAATTAAAAACTTTAGATAGAAAAATAGTTTTAAATTCTATGATTTTAAAATGGGATAATATTAAAGATGAGTTTGCTAAATTAATTAATATTTAAATATTTTTTCTATCATCAACTAAACTTTGAACAACACTTGAATCTGCTAAAGTTGAAGTATCACCTAATTGATCATGTTCATTAGCTGCAATTTTTCTTAAAATTCTTCTCATAATTTTCCCAGATCTTGTTTTGGGAAGTCCTGGTGAAAAATGAATGATATCTGGTGTTGCAAGCGGTCCAATTTGTTTCCTAACCCAAAGTTTTAATTCTCTCTCAAGATCTAAATTGTTTTTTTCTCCAATATTTAAAGTTACATAACAATATAGTCCATTTCCCTTAATATCATGAGGAAAACCAACAACGGCAGCTTCAGCAACTTTTGGATGTGCAACAAAAGCGCTTTCTATTTCTGCTGTTCCAAGATTGTGTCCAGAAACAATAATTACATCATCAACGCGACCTGTGATCCAGTAGTAGCCATCTTTATCTCTTCTAGCACCATCACCAGTAAAATACTTTCCATCAAATTGAGAAAAATAAGTATCAATAAATCTTTGATGGTCACCATAAACGGTTCTCATTTGCCCTGGCCAAGATTGAGAGAGACATAACCTTCCTTCTCCAGGTCCTTTTATTTCTTTACCTTCTTTATCAACTATAGCGGGTTTAATTCCATAAAATGGTTTGGTTGCAGAACCAGGTTTTAAATTCATAGCTCCTGTTTGTGGGCTAATTAAAATTCCCCCAGTTTCAGTTTGCCACCATGTGTCAACTATTGGGCATTTAGAGTTTCCAACTGTTTTATAGTACCACACCCAAGCTTCTGGATTGATGGGTTCCCCAACAGTTCCTAGTAATTTCAAAGATTTTCTTGAAGTTTTTTTAACAGGCTTATCTCCCTCTCTCATTAAAGCTCTAATAGCGGTTGGTGCAGTATAAAAAATATTAACTTTATATTTATCAATTATTTGCCACCACCTTGAGCTATCAGGATAAGTAGGAATTCCTTCAAACATTATTGTTGTTGCGCCATTAGCAAGTGGACCATAAATTATATAACTATGTCCCGTTACCCAACCAATATCAGCTGTGCACCAGTAAATATCTTTTGGTTTATAATTAAAAACATATTGGTGAGTCATTGAGGCATAAACCATATAACCACCTGTCGTGTGCAAAACTCCTTTTGGTGTACCAGTAGAACCAGATGTATAAAGAATAAATAAAGGATCTTCAGCATTCATTTCTTCAGGTTCACATTTACTAGGTACATCTTTAATTAAATCGTTATACCAAACATCTCTTCCCTTTACCCAATTAATTTTATTACCAGTTCTCTTTACAACAATGCATCTTTTTACATTTGGACACTCCCTTAGTGCTTCATCAGTTATTTCTTTTAAGGGAATAGTTTTTCCACCTCTTACACCTTCATCTGCTGTAATTATAAATTCAGATTTGCAGTCATTAACTCTTCCTGAAATTGAGGCAGCAGAAAAACCACCAAAGATGATAGAGTGAATAGCACCAATTCTAGCACAAGCTAGCATTGTGATTGCGAGTTCAGGAATCATGGTTAAGTAAATTGTAACTCGATCCCCTTTTTTTATTCCTAATTTTTTTAAACCATTAGCAGCCTTAGAAACTTCTTGGTGTAATTGCTTATATGAAATTTTTCTAGTATCTTTTGGATCGTCACCAACCCAAATAATTGCAGTTTTATCTTTTTTATCTTTAAGATGACGATCGATACAATTACTTGATGCGTTTAATGTTCCATCTTCATACCATTTAATTTTAACATCTGTTTTACTAAATTTAACATTCTTGATTTTTTTATAAGGTTTAATCCAGGTTATTCTTTTTCCCTCTTTTTTCCAAAACTCATTGTTATTTTTAATAGAATCAGAATACTTCTTTTGATATCTAGCTTTATTAACTAAAGCACTTTTTAACCATTCAGGTTTAGTTTTATAAATTAATTCTTTGTCCTCAACATTTTTATGGGTATCATTTTTAATTTTAGATTTTACTTTCTTAAAAACTTTTTTTTTAATTTTAGATTTTTTTTTTTTTTTGGATATCATTTATAAATATTACCCATCTTATATAAAATTTTCCAGCTTTTAGAATCTATTGGCATAACGGATAGTCTACTTTGCTTTATAAGTGATAAATGATGGAGAGTTTTAGTTTTTTTAACTTCAATTAATGTAACGCTTTTTTTCAACTTTTCTTTAAATTTTACTTGAACAGCAACAAAACGCCCGTCCTTGTCAGTTTTATCAATAAATGCTTCTTTGATCACCTCAACTATACCAACAATCTCTTTTCCAATATTTGAATGATAAAAAAAACAAAGGTCTCCTTTTCTCATATTTCTTAAGTTTTTTGCTGCTTGATAATTTCTTACACCATCCCATGGAGCACCTTTAGCACCAGCTTTTTTTTGTTGGTCAATTGACCAAACATCAGGTTCTGACTTCATTAACCAATACTGCATTATAGTCTTACTCCAGCACCTTTTAAAAAAGCAGCATCTTCATCTAAAGGCCACCTAGGTTTTGCTGGATGATCCAACTCACTAAATTGTTTAAGTTTAAATTTTTCTAATCCAACCATTGCAATCATTGCAGCATTATCCCCACACAGGTTAATTGGAGGAAATATTGCCTCAAAGCCCTCTTCCTCACAAAGGTTAGTTAACACCTCTCTAATTCTTTTATTTGCAGCAACACCACCCGCAACTACAAATTTATTTTTATTTGTTTGATTCATTTTTTTAAATTCTTCAAAAGCAATTTTACTTTTCTTATATAATATTTCTTCAATAGTTCTTTGAAAAGATGCTGCTAAATCATATTTTTCTTGGTCAGTTTTAACTTGCTTTGAAATTTTTAAAACAGCAGTTTTTAACCCTGCAAAAGATAAATTGCACCCACCTCTATGAAAAATCGGTTTAGGTAATTCATATTTTTTAGGATCACCTTTTTTTGCATACACTTCTATCTGGGGTCCTCCAGGAAACTCTATACCTAATAATTTAGCTGTTTTATCAAAAGCCTCACCTACAGCATCATCAATAGTTGTTCCTAATCGTTTATAATTTCCTAAACCTTGAACACTTAAAAATTGAGTATGACCACCAGAAATTAAAAGTAAAAGATAGGGATAATTTAATTCAGAATTTAGTTTAGGGCTTAAAGCATGACCCTCTAAATGATTAACAGCAATGAAAGGTTTATTAAGTGAAGAGGCCATTGCTTTTCCAAAGCTTAACCCAACAGACAGACAAACTATAAGACCGGGCCCAGCAGTTGCTGCTATAGCATCTATGTTTTCCATTTTTACTCCACTTTTATCAATTGCTTTTTTTGTAATTAAATCTATTTTTTCTATATGCGATCTTGCAGCAAGCTCAGGAACAACGCCACCAAATTCTTTATGAATATCAACCTGACTCGAAACAATACTTGATAAAATTGTTGCCATACCTTGTTCATTTTCAGTTATGATAGAAGCAGCCGTTTCATCACAGCTTGATTCAATTCCTAGAATTATGGGCTTTTTATTCATTAAATTAGTTTTTATTAATAATACAATCTCAATATAAGTATGCAGTATAAAGCAAATAAATGAAAAATAAAAAAATTATTATAGGATCAAGAGGAAGTAAGTTAGCACTGATCTATGCTGAAAAAGCTAGGAAAAAAATTCTAACCTATGCAAAAGATTTTGGAATTGAAGAAGTAACCATTAAAAACATTGTAACTAAGGGTGATCAGGTTCAAGATATAAGATTATCCGAAGTAGGTGGTAAGGGGCTTTTTTCTAAGACTATAGAGGTTGAGTTATTAGATAATAAAATAGATATAGCTGTTCATGCATTAAAAGACATGCCTTCTGAAGAAACTGAAGGATTATTGACAAATTGTTTTTTGGAAAGAAATGATCCAAGAGAAATTTTAATTAGTAGAGACAATAAAAATTTAAAAGACTTAGCCCCAAATGCAATTATTGGAACCTCTTCATTTAGAAGAGAGTTTCAAATAAAGCAAATAAGAAAAGATCTGGAGTGCAAACTAATAAGAGGCAATGTTGATACAAGAATAAAAAAACTTAATGATAATTTATATGACGCAATTATTTTATCTTATGCAGGAATTAATTCTTTAGGTTTAAATAAGAATATATCTCAAACTTTTTCTACTACAGAAATAATACCTTGTGCAGGGCAGGGAGTTATTGCCCTACAGTGCAGAAGTAATGATGAAGAGTTAATTCAATTATTAAAAAAAGTTAATCATCAATTAACGCATAGCTCCATAAAAGCTGAAAGAAATGTTTTAAAAGTTTTAGAAGGAGATTGTGAAACGGCAGTAGGAGTATTTGCTAGTATTGATGGTGATAAAATTAATCTTGAAGCCGAGCTTTTTTCGCTAGATGGTAGTAAAAGATTTCACTTAAAATCATCTGAAAATGTAGATAATGCTAATAAATTGGGAATAGAGATGGGAAAAACTCTTAAAAAGATATCTAATAATTCTTATAAAAAATAATATGCATATCTTGTTTACAAGACCACTAGAAGACTGTCATGAAATGATATTAAAGTTTCGATCGCTTGGTCATGAAGTTTCTCATTTACCACTAATTAATATTGAAGGTTTAAAATATGAGCCTTTAAATTATTCTGATTTTAGAGGAATTATTTTTACAAGTGCTAACGCAGTTAAATTTTTAGATATAAAAAATATTGATAAAAAAATAGCATGTTTTTGTGTGGGAAGTGCTACTGAAAAAAAAGCTAGAAGTAGTGGCTTTCAAAATGTTTATGCTGCAGATGGGAATGTAAATAATTTAAAAGAATTAATTTTACAAAATTTTAACTCTTCTGAGGGAAAATTACTTTATATCAGCGGAGAAATAATTTCTAGTAATTTAGATCAGGATCTAATTTCAAATGGTTACACTATGAAACGAGTAATCAACTATAGAGCCAACCCAATTGAAAAGTACGATGACGACTTTATTGAAAAACTAAAATTAAAAATACCAGAAATTACTTATATTTACTCACAAAACAGCGCTATTAATTTTTTAAAAGTAATTAAAAATTATCAGCTAGAAACCCTATGGATGAATACTAATTTAATGTGCGTCGGTGAAAAAACCTCTTCAACTCTTAATGAAATTAAGTGGAAAAAAATTTTTCTTTTTAACCCTGGAGAAGAAGAATTTTTGCTATATAAAATTTAATTATGGAAATATTTAATAATTTTACCGATCTGTTTCTTTCTGTTTGGTCTAAAGGAATTCGAGGAGTTGATATTTTTCAAATACTTATTGGTATTGGAATATTTTTTATTTTCTTAGTTTTTAGAGGAATAATAAGTAAAGTTATTATTAAAAGACTAGAAGCCATCGCAAAGAGAACTACAAACAAATTAGATGATACTTTCGTTCATGCGATGGAAGGGCCTGCTAGATTTTTACCAATAGTTTTGGGATTTTTTATTGCAAGTTATTATATGTCCTTTGGTGAAGACGCTAGAGCTGTAGTTGATACAATTAACAGAACACTGATCACTATTTTAATTTTCTGGTTAATTCATCAAATTGTTGAACCAATTTCTTATATATTAAGTGGACTGGATAAAATGTTAACCCGTGAGTTAATTGGTTGGATTATTAAATCTTTAAAAATTTTAATTTTTATTTTAGGATTGGCTGCTGTTCTAGAGCTTTGGGGAATAAAAATAGGACCAATTATTGCTGGACTTGGTTTATTTGGTGTTGCTGTTGCTTTGGGTGCGCAAGATTTATTCAAAAATTTAATTTCTGGAATTTTAGTATTAGTAGAAAAAAGATTTAAAATTGGTGATTGGATTTTAGTAGAAGGTATCATTGAGGGTATTGTTGAGAAAATTGGATTTAGATCAACTGTCTTAAGAAAATTTGATAAGTCTTTAGCTATAATTCCTAATTTTCAGTTTGCTGAAAATGCAGTTATTAATATCAGTGAAACAACCAATTGGAGAATAGACTGGGCAATAACACTTCAATATGACACTACAGTTGATCAGTTAAAAAAGATAAGGAATGAAATCGAAAATCATATTAAGAAAAGTGATGACTTTGATAATGATGTAGGAATCGCAGTCCGAGTTGAAAAGTTTTCAGATAGCTCTATAGATATGAGAGTTAGATGTTTTACCACCTCCAATAGTTTTGTTACTTGGTTAGAAGTTAAAGAAAAACTTGCAATTGAAATTAAACAAATTGTAGAAGGAAATAGTGCAGCTTTCGCTTTTCCAAGTCAGTCAATTTATATTGAGAAGAAATGATAGCTATTTTTTATTTAGTACTTCAGCTGTTAAAACTTTATTATTATGTAGTTTTGGCTAACGTCGTAATTAGTTGGCTTGTTTCTTTTAATATTTTAAATACTCAAAATAGGTTTGTTTATTCTATTTTAGAGATGACTTACCGATTAACTGAACCAATGCTTAATAGAATAAGAAAATTTCTTCCAAATTTAGGATCACTAGATATTGCACCAGTAATATTACTGTTATTGATTTGGTTTATAGAAATGTGTATGCACCTATACTTAAAACCAATGATTTTATAAGTAGATTTTATGATTTTAATAGATGGAAAAAAAATTGCAGCTGAGCTTAGAGAAGAACTAAGAAAAGAGGTTGTAGAACTAAAGGCTAAACATAATAAAATTCCAGGACTTACAGTAATATTAATTGGAGATATGGCTCCTAGTCAAATTTATGTTCGTATGAAAGAAAAAGCTGCGAATGAAGTGGGGTTAAAATCTGAAGTAATTAGATATCCAGAAGCTGTGGAAGAAAAAATAGTTTTAGATAAAATCGAAGAACTTAATAAAGATGAAAATATTTCAGGAATTTTAGTTCAATTACCTTTACCAAAACACATCGATAAGCAAAAAGTTATTGAAACTATTTTACCTGAAAAAGATGTTGATGGGTTTCACCCAATGAATGTTGGCAATCTTTCATCAGGCTATGAAAGTTCAGTACCTTGCACCCCCTTAGGATGCTACCTAATGATTAAAAAAATTGAACCAAACTTAAGTGGAAAAAAAGCTGTTATGATTGGTAGATCAAATCTAAATGGTAAACCAATGGCGCAATTGCTTTTAAAAGAAAATTGTACGGTAACAATAACTCATTCGAAAACTAAAGATTTAAAAGCAGAATGTTTAGAAGCAGATATTATTGTTGCAGCGGTGGGTATTCCAGAGCTTGTAAAAGCAGATTGGGTTAAAAAAGATGCAATCGTAATTGATGTAGGTATCAATAAAACTGACAAAGGAATTGTTGGAGATGTTGCATTTGAAGAAGTTTCAAAAGTTGCAAGAGCTTTAACTCCGGTTCCAGGCGGAGTAGGACCGATGACTATTGCATGCTTATTAAAAAATACAATTGAATGTTTTAAAAGATCCCAAAAGTAAGTGTTAAAAAAGATAATAAGAAAACTTCACATACTTCATAGTATTTATATAAAACATAAAATTTTTATAAAGAAAAAATCTTATGCAATGGATAGTGAAGATATTGCAGTTCTAGATTATTTTAAAGAAAAACAAAAAGGTTTTTATGTTGATGTTGGCTGTTACCATCCAATACATAGAAACAATACATACTTGCTACACAAACAAAAGTGGAATGGTGTAAATATAGATACTAGTGAATTTTCTATTGATTTATTTAATTATATGAGACCTCAAGATTTAAATTACAATTGTGCAATCTCTAATAAAAATGAAGTATTAAAACTTTTTTATCAAAAGGACCTTAGTCAATTAAGTACAACAGTTAAATCACAAGCAAAAAGTGCCTTTCAAGGAGAGATTAAAGAAAAAGAAATGCATGCCTTTTCGTTAGATGAAATATTAAATAGAGGTAAATATAAAAATGCAAAAATTGATTTTTTGGACATAGATGTTGAAGGTGCAGATCTTAAAGTGCTTGAAGGTCTTTCATTTGACAAATATAGGCCTGAAATTATTTGTGTAGAAATTTATGATAAAGATGATTTTAATAATTTAAAATTTAATCTAAAAGAAAGTGACATTTATAGGTTTTTAACTAATAAAAATTATAAGATAATTTGGTCAGGCGTTTTTAGTCATTTATTTAAAGCATTATAATTTGTAATTAAGATAACTTAGATCTACCACCATCGACAGCAATTATTTGTCCAGTAATCCAAGAACTTTCTTTAGTAATTAAAAATTTTGCAAGGGCCGCAGAATCCTTTCCTTCGCCCAGTCTTTTCAGAGGGTGTGCTTTAGCAATTCCTTCTGCAATAGCAGGATTTTTTAACATTGGTTCTGCAATCTTAGATTTTGACAAGCTTGGCGCAATGCAATTTACTCTAATATTTGGAGCAAACTCTGCAGCTAAAGTTACAGTTAACCCTTCAACAGCTGCTTTTGCAGATGCAATAATTGTGTGATTAGTAAATCCTCTTTGAGCTGCAACAGTTGAAAATAAAACTACTGAACCTTTATTCTTTTTTAAACTTTCTTGATAGCCCTTTATGGCTTCAATTGCTGAATAAAGGTTTAATTTCATACATTTATTCATGTCTGCCTCTGTAACCATTCTTAATGGTTTTAAATCAATTGAACCTACACAGTAAGCAATACCTTTAATTTCATTAATGTCTGACTTAACTTTTTCTATAAATCCATCTTCTAAAACATCAGCAACAGTATAAGAGCAACCTAATTTGTCTGCGATCACTTTAACTTCATCTTCATTCCTAGCAACTAAGTGAATATCACTTCCTGAATTTTTTAATTGTTCGGCTAAGCTAGAACCGACAGAACCTGTCGCACCAAAAATAAGATATTTTTCTGACATATAATTTTTATTTAGTTATATTTAAACATGAATTTGTTTTTTATACTTGGCAATCAATTATTTCCATTAAAATACGTAGACCGCTTCAAAAAGGACCACCTATTTTATATGGCTGAAGACTACGAGTTATGCACCTATGAGAAGCATCATAAGCAAAAGATACTGCTATTTCTATCTTCTATGAGGTCATATGCGGATATGCTTAAGGTGAATAAATACAAAGTTGAATATTCTAAAATTGAGGACAAAGATTTTAAAGATACTTATTTTAAGAAATTAAAAATTATCATTGATAAAAAAAAAATTACTGAAATTTCAAGCTTTGAGGTTGAGGATAAATTTTTTGAAAAGAAAATTTCACAATTTTTAAAAAAAGAAAAAATTAACTGGAATATTGTTCAAACTCCAATGTTTCTAAATTCAAGAGATGAGTTTAAAAATTATTTAGCAAAATCAAAAAAACCCTTTATGGCAACTTTTTATAAGGAGGTTCGTAAAAAATCTGGAATATTAATTGGAGCAGATGGAAATCCTATTGGAGGTAAATGGAGTTTTGATGAAGATAATAGAAATAAGTTACCGAAAGATATATTAATACCAAAATTTCCAAAAATTAACGAAACCAGTCATACTAAAAAATTAAAACCTATTATTGAAAAGTTTTTTAAAGATCATCCTGGTAACACAAGTGATTTTTGGCTTGCAACTGAATACAGTGATGTTGTTAAACTTTTAGATTTTTTTATTAAAGAAAAATCAAATTTATTTGGTGACTATGAAGATGCTGTTAATCAAAAAGACAATATTTTATTTCATAGTGCATTAAGTCCGTACATTAATTTAGGATTGATAACTCCTGAAATTATCATTCAAAAAATTTTAGAATTTCATAAAAAACACAAAATTAGAATGAACTCGCTAGAAGGTTATATTCGTCAGGTAATTGGCTGGAGAGAGTTTATGCGTGGAATTTATCAAGGGTATTCTAATGAAATGGAAACTAAAAATTTTTTCAAACATGAAAGAAAAATGAAAAATTCTTGGTATGAGGGCACAACAGGTTTGCCACCACTTGATCATGCAATTAAGAATGCAGTTAACCACGGTTGGTCTCATCATATTGAAAGATTGATGATTTTATCAAATATAATGAACCTTTGTGAGGTAAAACCAACTATTGTTTACAAGTGGTTTATGGAGATGTTTGTAGATTCTTCTGACTGGGTGATGGTTCCTAATGTTTATGGAATGGGTCTGTTTAGTGATGGAGGTATTTTTGCAACAAAACCATACATCTGTGGATCAAGTTACTTTATGAAGATGATGGATTTTAAAAAAGGCGAATGGTGCAATACGATGGATGGCCTTTATTGGAGATTTATAGATAAAAATAGAAAATTTTTTTTAAAGAACCCTAGATTATCAATGATGGTTTATGTATTTGATAAAATGAAAGATGAAAGAAAAAAAATGATTTTATCTGAAGCAGATAAATTTATTAAATTAAATACTGCATAATGTATATTTCTATAACAGGTATAAAAGTTAAAGGCTTTTTTGGAATGTTAAGATTTATGAGGTACACAACACCAAGTTTTGCAGCAGCAAGAAAAGCGAATGGTAATTTGTTTTGTGACTCAAAAAAGATCGATAAGTATTATCATACTCTAACTGCTTGGAAGAATAAGAATAAGATGATGGATTATTTAAGAGGTAAACATCATGAGTTGGCAATGAAGAATTTTAGATCTATTGGAACAGGTTCTGTTTATGGATATGAAGACGACCTAATGCCGAGTTGGGAAGATGCAATAAAAAAATGGAAAAAAAATTTTAAAGAAATTTAAATTGAAAAAAGAAAATCTACCCTCAAAAATTTGTATTACCTGTAAGAGACCTTTTACATGGCGAAAAAAGTGGAAGCTAAATTGGGATAAGGTTAAATATTGTTCCAAGAAGTGTTCTGGATGATTTATTTATCTTTATTTATAATATCCTTTTTAGCAGCAACTATCTTACCATTTTCATCTGAACTAACACTAGCTGGCTTAATGGCAACAGCTAGTTATGATAATCTATTGTTATTAATAATTGCAAGTTTAGGCAATGTTTTGGGTTCAGTTGTTAATTGGATTTTAGGTTTTTATTCAAGAAAACTTTCAAAAAAAAAATGGTTTCCATTTAAAGATGAACAAATAGAAAGGTCTTCAAAATGGTTTAATAAATTTGGAAGATGGTCATTATTATTTGCTTGGGTACCGATTATCGGAGACCCTTTAACCCTAGCAGCAGGCTTACTCAGAGTTAAGTTTATAGAATTTTTAATTCTGGTGACTATTGGAAAAGTTAGTAGATATTTGGCTGTTTTTTATTTGCTTAGCTAATTTTACTGACTGTGTTAAGTAATTCAATGCTTGAAATATTTATCCAAACTTTTTTCTTATATTTTATTGTTATTGATCCTTTGGGAACAACGCCACTATTCTTAATTGTCACTCAGCATATGGAGACTAAAGATAAGATTAAAACAGCCTTAAGTGCCACAACAATTGCAGCTGTTATACTACTATTTTTCGCATTACTTGGAAGCTCTTTGCTAAGATATTTAAACATATCTTTTCCTGCCTTTACAATTGCAGGTGGGATTATTTTATTTTTAATTTCTATGGAGATGCTGTTTGATAAGAGACAACAAAGAAAAGAAGGGGACCTTGAATATAATTCAGATAGAGTGAGTGTATTTCCCTTAGCAACACCATTGATAGCTGGGCCAGCAGGGATTACCTCTGTTATTGTTTCTGTTTCAGATATAGGTAATAATTTTACAAATCAAGCTGTAGGAATATTAGCGCTAGTTTTAGTTTTGCTTTTAACTTTTACAATTTTTTTTATTGCTTCAAAATCCTCAAAAATAATTAATAAAAAAATAATTAGTGTAATTTCAAGAGTAATAGCAATCATTCTAGCGGGGCTAAGTGTTCAATATATATTAGACGGACTAAAAACTTTTTTAGCTTAAGATATTGTTCTAGAGAGCATTCTAAATTAGTATAAATTTAGTAATGAATATAATTGTCTTACAACATATCAAAATTGAAGACCCAGGTTATATCAAAGATTTAATGTTGGCTGATAATGTTAATTTGACCACCATAGAATTAGATGAGGGTGAAAAGATACCAAGTGATTTATCAAAGTTTGATGGCATGTTTTGTATGGGGGGTCCTATGGATACTTATATGGAAAAAGAATATCCTTGGTTAGTTGATGAAAAAAAAAAAATTAAAGAATTTGTTGTTAATCTTAAAAAACCCTATTTAGGGTTTTGTCTAGGTTGTCAGTTATTGGGTGAAGTTGTTGGTGGTAAGGTTGTGCAATCCAAAATACCAGAAATTGGAATGATGGATATAAATTTTTCTAAAGAAAAAGAAAATGATATTTTATTCTCCTCTTTTCCTGAAAAGATTAAAAGTTTGCAATGGCACTCTTTTGAGGTTGATGGCCTTGATAGCAACAAAGATGTAATAATTTTAGCTTCATCTCCAGTTACCAAATATCAAATTTTCAAGTACCAAAATCACGCTTATGGAATTCAATTTCATATAGAAATTAAAGACACAACAGTTAATGATTGGGGCTGTGTTCCTGAATATAAACAGGCTCTAGAAGGTCAATTAGGTGAAGGTGCACTAGATAAATTTGATCGAGCAGCAAAAGATAATATGCAAAGCATGAATGATTACTCTAGAATTTTATACTCAAATTTCAGGGATAAAATTATTTCTAAATAATATTTATTTTTTTCTTTTTTTAAGACCCAGCTTATCACTATGTCTTAATCTTAAAATAACTATAGCAGATGCTATTAAGACGATTGCAACTGCTTCATAAACTAATGCAGAAGGATCCATTTCTTTTCCTTGCAATATAATGAATCTGGCTAATGCAGTGATAGCAATCAAAAGAGGTAAGGTAATACTTATGGATTGCTGAGACCAAAAAACTCTAACCATTGCTAATACCTCTAAGTATAGAAACATCAGTAGTAGGTCAGCTAGCGTTACAGATTGATTTAGAAACATATTCTTAATTTCCATAACAACAGCTATTACCGTACTAATTAAAATAATACCTAATAATACTAGCTGTAAAATTTTTGCAATTTTTTCCATTACTTTACTTTACTAAAAGGTAGCCATTTTTCCAACACTGATTTAGAAGGCCCATCATAAGGAATTGAATAAGAGTTAGGATTGGGGCTTGTTAAAACCTCTATTCCTTTAGAAAATACAAAAATAAACACAATTACAAAAACTATTACCATTATCTTAAAAGGATCAAAGTTTTTTGTCTCAAACACACTGTTAGATTTTTGCTCGGCCTTATGAAATTGTTTGAAGGTCATATACACTGCAAATATTAAGCCGACGTGCGCAACGTAGAGGCCAGCCCAACCAAACGCAAAAGTTGAATAAGAAAATATATAAAGACTAAAAACAGTTGTCCAAACGAAACTTAAAACTAATAGAATTTGTAATCTTACTGATCTTGGTAATGCTCTCAAATCATTTTTGCTATCATCAAATAAAATATTTGCACTATCTATCATCCAGTTTTTTAATGAATTCATACAATTATTTTAATTGTTTTCAAGACTAAAACAAAGGTCTATTTGTCCATCTTATTTATTTAAGTTGGCTTTTATTAAGCTTTCTAAGTTTGCAGAACTTTGAGCTCCTGAAACGACATCTTTTCCAATTTCAAAGAAGGGGACACCATTAATTTTTTTTTCTTTTGCAATACCGATATAAGAATTAACTTTTTCAACATTGTCTGGATTAAAAAAATTATTTACCTCATTTTCTTTAATATTAAATTCTATTGCAATATTAATTAAAATTTCTTTATTTCCAATATCAAGACCTTCAATAAAGTATGAGTGATATATTTTTTCTTTAACTTGATTTTGTATATTTTTCTGTTCTGCTAATTTGATCAATAGGTGAGAAAGCACTGTATTAGGTGTTTTTTTAATATTATTAAGATTAAAATTAAGATCTTCTTTTTCAGCTTCTTCAGTCATTCGATCATACATTGGTTGAGCAAATTCTTTTCCCCCAAATTTCATTTTTAAATATTGATCTCTTTCAATTCCTTTTTGTGGCATATCTGGATTTAATTGAAACGGAATATGCTCTATTATAAATTGAGTTTCAGGAAAATTTTTTAAAGTTTTATTTAGTCTTGTCTGACCAATAAAACACCAACCACAAATCGTATCCGCAAATATTTTTATAATCATCTTTTTTAATTAAACTTTGTAACTATTTTAGGTATATGACTTTTAAAATTAAAAAAACCTTTATTACAAAATTGCCAAGAAAACTGATCTATTTCTCGATAAATGAATTCTATATTCTTTAATTGGTTAAGCCGCAGGTAGTCTAAATTTTCTCCTACAGTTGGATAAAGTGCATAGATTGGTTCTTTGATATTTTTAAGTTCATCAATTTTAATTACTTCTGCTGTAATTGATTTTTCTTTAAGCCTATTAGATTGGTCATTAATTAAAAGGGTTTTAAAATTTAATACATTTTCACTTAATTGAACCTGTCGTGTTTCATTTGTATTTGAAATTATTAAGATCTTTTTAAAGTTGTGACCCTTAAAATTAGTGAACTCCATTGAAAGATTGTTATCAAACACTAATAACACCTTGTCTTCTAATAAATGAGGGTTAGTAAAACTTTTTTCTGTAATTGAGTATATTTTTTCAGCAATTTTTGGAGCAGCTTCTTCATTTATCTTAATATTTTGAAATCGATTATTAGTAAATTTTCTTATATTCCATTCTGTAGCTAAATAATTTTTCCCCTGTGTTTGAACACCAGCAACCCACCTCCAGCCCAAAGTATTAGATGCAGCATCCCCATCAAATAAATGCTTCATAAAAAATTCAGCACCTAGTTGCCAGGGTAAATTTAATGTAAAAATCCAAATACTAGCAAACCACATCCGTGTATGATTATGAAGGTAGTTAAATTTTTGAAGTTCATTTACCCATTCATTAAAACATTCAATATTTGTTTTACCCTCTATAGCATCTAGGTAATCCTTATTATTTTTAAAGTTTTCCTTAATATCTCTTAATTCTCTCAAGTAGTCTGTCCACACGTTTGGCCTTAATTCAAGCCAACCTTTCCAATAAACTCTCCATAGTACTTCCTGAATAAACTTCTCATTTTTTACAAATGAAAATCTTTTTAATGATTTATTAATAATCTCTACCTCATCAATTAAACCATGAGTTACATAGGGTGATAAGCAAGAAGTATTATCTCTTTTTTGAGGACCAAAATCAAAATTTCTTAATTTAGAATATTCTAAAAGATTATTTTCAATAAATTGATTTAATTCCTCAACAGCCTCGGCTCTTGAACCTTTAAATTTCATATTAAATTATCTTAATTGTTTTTTATGAAAGTTAATAAATTTTTCTACATTTGATTTATTAAAAGTTTTATTTTCTTCAAAAGAAACTTTCTTCATAGAATAGGCAGTACTTTTTGTTTGTCTGGACATTATAGTAATATTTCCCTTGTATAATTTAAGTTTGACAGAACCGTTTACTTTGTTCTTTTTAAGATCCACAATCTTTTGAAGTTTAAACCTTGCTTTTGAGAACCAGTAACCATTGTAAATAAGTTCAGCATATTTTGGCATAATTTCATCTTTTTTATGCATGGTTTCTTTATCTAAAGTAACTGATTCAATAGCTCTATGTGCTGACATTAGCAATGTCCCACCTGGTGTTTCATAAACACCTCTTGATTTAATCCCAATAAATCTATTTTCAACTAAATCAACTCTACCTATCCCATTTTTACCAGCAACCTCATTAAGTTTTTCCAATAAGTTTCCAGGTGATAAATTTTTACCATTTACAGTTATTGGATCTCCATTTTTAAATCCTATAGTTACGAAGGACGCTTTGTTAGGTGCTTTTTCAGGAGACACTGTCCTTTGAAAAAGAAATTCTGGAGCTGCATTTTTTGGGTTTTCTAAAACCTTACCTTCAGTTGATGTGTGATATAGATTATCATCAATAGAAAAAGGGGGAGCACCCTTTCTATCTGTCGGAATTGAAATCTTATTTTTTTTCGCATATTTAATTAAATCTGTTCTTGAGTTTAATTTCCATATTCTCCAAGGGGCAATAATTTTTACTTTAGGACCGAAGTAATGGTAGCCTAACTCAAATCTTACTTGGTCATTACCTTTGCCAGTTGATCCATGAGAGACGGCATAAGCACCAAATTTTTTAGCTACAGCAATTTGATGTTTTGCAATTAATGGTCTTGCAATTGAAGTTCCCAATAAATATACACCTTCATAAATTGCGTGTCCTCTGAGCATTGGAAACACATAGTCTTTTACGAAAATATCTTTTAAGTCCTCAATGATTATATTTTTGACGCCTAATTTTTTAGCATTTCTTATAATTTTTTTTTTATCAATTTCTTGACCAACATCAGCTGTATAACAAATGACTTCGGCTTCATAATTTTCTTGAAGCCATTTTAAAATAATTGATGTGTCTAACCCACCCGAATAAGCGAGTACAATTTTTTTTTGTTTCATTTATTTAACTACAGTTTGCTTTAGTAGCTTTATAAGCTTTAGTAAAACCTAATAGCGAATAGTGGTCTATAGTTTGAGATCCTTTTTGGTTATGTGCTTTAACCATTATTCGGGATCCTTTTTGCATAGTTTTGATCATTTTTCTTTCAAATTTACTATCTGTAATCCAGGCAAAATTTTCTCGAACAATATCAAATATATATTTATTTTTTCCTGATATTGCTTTTATAGAATTTTTATTATTAAAATCATAACCACTAGTAATACTAATTTCATTGGTTATATTTTCACCTGGTCTAAAACTAATAAATAATCTTGCTTCTCGAGAACTTGTTTTTGGAGCTTGCAACACAGGTTTAGACTGTGCAAAACAAACTTTACCTTTTTCACTATTAATTACATATGTTTCCCAGTCTTTATGGGTGCCCATTTTTTTAACTTTTTCTGCATTAACTTGATTAGCAAAAGTAGCTAAGAATATTATAAATATAAATTTTTTAATTATGGACATGGATTAGGATATATAGCCTGTACTTCATTAATTTCATTAAAAATTTTGTCTGTTAATTTTATATTTACACTTTCTATATTTGTTTTCAACTGTTCCATGGTTGTAGCTCCAATAATAACCGACGTTACAAAAGGTTGGATTTCTAAAAATTTTAAAGACATCTGAGTTAAATCAAGATTGTGTTTTTTAGCGATTTTATAATATTCTTCTACTACTTTATCAGTGTTAGGCTTTACATATCTGGTCCAAAAATTACCATCTCTTTCCATTCTAGAGTCTTTTGGTAATTGATTGTTTCTATACTTTCCTGATAAATACCCACACGCCAAAGGAGAGTAAGCTAATAACCCCGCCTGTTCTCTGATAGAAATTTCTGCAAGTCCAATTTCATAAGTTCTATTTAATAAGTTATAAGGGTTTTGAACTGAAAGCACTCTAGGAAGATTTTTTTCTTTTGATAATTCTAAATATTTAGATAATCCCCATGGGGTTTCATTAGATACACCAATGTGTTTTATTTTTCCTTGCTCTATAAATTTTTTTAAACAGCCTAAGATGTCTACAAATCTAGTCCACTCATTATTATCATCATGCTCGTATCCTAATTTACCAAAAAAATTTGTTTTTCTTTCGGGCCAATGCAACTGATATAAATCAATATAATCAGTTTTTAATCTTTTCAAACTTCCTTCAAGAGCCTCTGTAATATTTTTTTCTCCAAATTGATTTCCACCACCCCTCACATATTCTCTCATCGGTCCACAGACTTTAGAGGCTAAAATTACCTGATCTCTCTTTTTTGTTCTCTCAAACCAATTTCCAATAATTAGCTCTGTATTCCCAAATGTTTCTTGTTTAGGAGGTACAGAGTAAATTTCTGCCGTATCCCAAAAGTTTACACCTTGATCTAAAGCATAGTCCATTTGTTCAAAACCTTCATCCTGAGTATTTTGTTCACCCCAGGTCATAGTGCCCAAACAAATTGTGCTTACTTTTAAATCAGTATTTCCTAGTTTTTTGTAATTCATAATTGTTTTAACCTTATTAAGACATCTTGAAATAATAGTAAAAGGCTATTATATGTAACTCATGATATTCAATAAACAAAATTTACTAAACAAAGTTAAAGAAGCGCAACAATCAACAGTAGTAATGGATGAGGGCTTAAGAGCCTACATGCTTAAAGTTTATAACTACATGGCTTCTGGTATTTTACTAACTGGACTCGTATCTTTAATATTTTTTAAACTGTCTGTAGTAACGGATGCTAATGGATCTATTGTTGCCTTAACAAATATAGGAAATACAATCTTTCTTTCTGGTTTTAAATGGATTGTAATGCTTGCTCCACTTGGTGTTGTCTTTTACATGAGTGCTAAAATTAATAAAATGGCAGCTTCTACTGCTCAAACAACTTTTTGGGTTTTCGCTTCATTGATGGGAATTTCATTATCTTCAATTTTTTTAACCTACACAGGTGCTAGTATTACTAGAGTATTTTTTATTACCTCAATCACTTTTGGAGCAATGAGCCTATATGGTTACACAACTAAAAGAGATCTTACAAAATTAGGATCTTTCTTAATGATGGGTTTAATTGGAATTATTGTAGCATCAGTTGTTAATATGTTTATGAAATCTACAATGATGGATTTTGTTATTTCAATTCTGGGTGTTCTAATATTTGTAGGCCTTACTGCTTATGATACTCAAAAAATTAAAAATATGTATGCAGCAAGTGATACAGGTGAATTGATGGGTAAAAAAGCTGTAATGGGTGCCCTAACTCTTTATCTAGACTTTATAAATTTATTTATAATGCTGTTAAGACTATTTGGACAAAGACGTTAGTCTTTTTTATTTCTTAAGATTTTTCCAATTAGTATTTTTAAGTAAAACTTCTAAATCAAAATAATTTTTTAAAACTTTACCATTAGAGTCTGTGATTAAATATTTTAGGTTTTTATTACTTGGCTTAAAGTTTTTGCAAATTTTATATAGAGCATTTTCTGCAGCATTTTTAAAGACACTAAAACTTACCTGTCTGCTAGAGATATTTAAACCATAATCTTTCCACGATCCTTCAGAGACCATCTTTGCATACAGGTCTAAAATAACCTTAAGTTCATTTTTTTCAAAAAACTGTCTTTCTTCTATTTGTTTGTTTGGATTATTAACAACAAGTTTTAAGTTTTTATTCATTAATTTTATGTTTATTGATTAATGATAATTGAGAGATAGTAAAAGCAAGAGTTATTGGAAGCATTCCCCACACTTTAAAGTTAACCCAAAACTCTTCTGTTTGTGTTCTCCAGATACATTCATTTAAGATTGCAAGACCAAAGAAAAAATACATCCATCTTCTATTTAGTAATTCCCAACCCATATCAGTTAGGGCAATTGATTTACCTATGATTTTTTTAAGCACAGGCTCTTTTGTAAAATATTTTCCACAAAGTAAAGCAAGACCAAACAGAGTATTAATAATTGTTGGCTTTATGTAGATAAAAATTGGATTATCAAAATAAATTGTAAGACCACCAAAAAATGTAATTAAGATACCACTTAACAATGGCATCATTGGTATTTTTTTTTCTAAAAACCAAACAACAGCTAATGCAATTAATGTTGCAACTATAAGTGGAGGAATTGCAACTGATAAATCTTTATCGCTATTATAATAATAGTAAAAAAATATGGCTAAAGGCCCAAAGTCTGTTACAAACTTAAGAAATGATTTATTCATTTAGGACATATTAACATATACTTAAAGCATTCATATTTTTTTTATTGATTTTTTTTTTTAAATCCCCATATTAATATCAATGGCAATTCAGAAAGCTAAATTTTCAATAGGCGACATTGTAAAGCATAAACACTTTGAGTTTAGGGGTGTGATTTATGATGTGGATTTTGAATTTAATAACTCTGAAGAATGGTACCAATCTATCCCAAAAAATGTTCGTCCAAGAAAAAACCAGCCTTTTTATCATTTACTTGCTGAAAATGATGAGATTACTTATGAAGCTTATGTTTCAGAACAAAACTTGCTTATGGACGATTCAGAGGATCCGATCAAACACCCCTTAATTGAAGAGATTTTTTCAGGAAGAAAAGGTTCTAGTTATTTTAAGCCCTCTAATTAATTCTTTTTTTCAACACAATTAGCTCAAAACTTTGACACAGATTGTAGTTATTTTTAATAATATTCCAGTCAAGAGTGCTAAAAATATGTTAAAGTGTAATCTCCCTCAGCATTCTTGATTGGAATAACCTTTCATTATAAAAATTAAATTATCTTTTTTTAATATATATAATTTAAAAATGTTTAAATATTTTAAACCTAATAAAATCTTTGCAATAACATCTAGAGCTCCAAAATATGTTTTATTTTTATTTATTATTGTCTTAACAATTGGTTTAACTGAAGCACTCATTCTATCTCCAGAAGACTACAAACAAAGTGATGCAGTAAGGATTATGTATGTTCATGTACCGGCAGCATGGATATCACTTGGGATATTTTCAAGCTTAGCCTTACTATCAGTTGGAAGCTTTGTTTTTAAAAATAAAAATTTTTCATTAATTGCTAAAAGTTTAGCACCATCGGGATTCATTTTTAATGTTATAGCTTTAGTCACAGGATCAATTTGGGGCAAACCAACTTGGGGAACGTGGTGGGCTTGGGACGCTAGGATTACCTCCATGCTAATTCTAGCTTTATTTTATGGAATGTATTTATTAGCATGGAGAATTTATCAGGATAAAGAGCAAGCTATTAAAATTACTTCTATGATCGCAATTTTAGGAGCTATAAATGTTCCTATAATTAAATTTTCAGTTGATTGGTGGAACACTCTTCATCAGCCACAATCAATTAATATTTTATCAAACAACTCAATTCATGCATCAATGCTGATCCCATTAGGCATTATGACTGCGGCATTTGCTCTTTTTTCACTGCTAATTTTTTTAATGAAATATAATACGGAACTGATAAAAGTTAAAAATAAAGGATTAGATAGATTATGATAAATGAAATAATTTCAATGAATGGATACGGAACCTACGTTTGGTCTGCTTTTGCATTTACATTGATTAGTTTCGCGACTTTATACTTTGTAACTAAATTACAACTTTCCAAAGAGCAAAAAAGATTTGTATCTAAATTTGGCTCTCTAGATGTAGAGAAAGCAAAAGCTGCAAGATTACAAAATATTAATAGAGAAATATTATCAAATACCTCTAAAATTTAACTTATAAAACCATGTATGGTAAAAAAGTTAAATTACGGTTTTTGTTTCTAACTTTGATTCTATTATCTGTAATTTTATCAGTTTTTTTAATTCTACAGTCGCTAAAAGATAATGTTGTTTATTTTCAATCACCATCTGAAATTAAATCTTTAATAGAATTAAATAAAAAAAAATTAAGAGTTGGTGGCATGGTTAAGAAACAATCAATTTCTATTAATTCTGATGAGGTTAATTTTGTGATTACTGATTTTAAAAATGAAATTAATGTTACCTATTCAGGAGCTGTACCAAACTTATTTGCAGAAGGAAAAGGAGTAGTCGCAGAAGGTTTTTTAAAAGATAGAAACTATTTTTTAGCTACTAAAATTTTAGCAAAACATGATGAAAATTATATGCCACCAGAAGTTAAAGAGGCCATAGGAGATAAATAAATTGTTAGCTAATCAAATAGGTTATTATTCATTAATTCTAGGGTTGCTATTTTCATTTTTACTTTGTGGTATTTCAATTAAAGATTTTAATAATAGTAATAAGAAAGTTAACCAGAACATATTTACACTGTCATTTCTGCAATTGACTCTCGTGTTGGTAAGTTTTTTAAGCTTAATAGTATCTTTTGTAAAATCGGACTTTAGTAATGAGACGGTTTTTAATAATTCCCACACAACTAAACCATTGTTTTACAAAATTTCAGGAACTTGGGGAAATCATGAGGGAAGCTTACTATTATGGTTGTTAGTATTGACATCATTTATTTTTTTATTTTTAGTTAAATCCAAAGAACAACCAAAAAAATATAGAATCTTAACTTTATTATTTCAGCAACTAATAATTATCGGATTTTTTTTATTTGTATTGATAACCTCAAATCCATTTAATTATTTATTTCCAGTACCCACTGAAGGTCTTGGTCTTAATCCAATTTTACAAGATCCAGCATTAGCAATTCATCCTCCACTTTTGTATCTAGGATATGTTGGTTCTTCAATCATATTTTCCGCATCACTTGCAGCTGTTACACAAAATTATATTTCTAAAGAGTGGGGACAACATATAAAAAAATGGGTTTTAATTTCTTGGGTATTTTTAACCATTGGAATAATGCTTGGTTCAATTTGGGCATATTATGAATTGGGGTGGGGTGGTTTTTGGTTTTGGGACCCTGTTGAAAATGTTTCGCTAATGCCTTGGTTAACTTTAACGGCATTATTGCATTGTATTTTAGTGTTAGAGAGAAGAGGAGTCCTAACATCTTGGGTAGTTATATTGTCTATTACAACATTTATGCTTAGCATGTGTGGAACTTTTTTAGTCAGATCTGGAATATTAAATTCAGTACATACTTTTGCAAATGATCCAGCAAGAGGAATTTTTATATTAATCTTCCTTTTTGTCTTAATTTTTCTATCATTAGGAATATTTTTTTTATTTCATAAAGAAAACAATAAAGATTCAATTAATTTTTTTTGGTTAAGTAAGGAAACTTCTATCTTAGTGAATAATTGGTTTATGATGTATTTTTTATCGGTTGTATTAATTGGAACAGTTTACCCTATATTTCTTGATGTAATATCTGCAGAAAAAATTTCAGTTGGACCACCTTTTTATCATAAATTAATTGCTCCGTTTTTAATGCCATTTCTATTATTTATGGCTATTGGGCCAAAACTCAAATGGATCAAGTCAAAAGTAGAAAACAAGAACTCTTTAATTATATTTTTTATAATTTCAGTTGTTTTAACATTTTTTATATTAAAAGATTTAACTACTGATTTACTTTTTTATACTGTTTTAATTTCAGCTGCCTTTTTTTTATTTTTTACAACTTTAAAAGAATTATTTTTTAAAAAATTAAGTAACACTTCCCAAACAACTGCACACTTTGGTTTCAGTCTATTAATTTTAAGTATTTTATTTAATAGTATTTTATCATCAGAAATTATAACCAATATTAAGGTGGGTGAAAAGTATATTGATAATAAAAGTGAAATTTTTTTTGAGAAAATCGAAGAAAAAAAAGAAAGTAATTTTAATTCAATTGTTGGTTATTTTAAAATAACAGATGTAAATGGTAAAGTTATTCGGTTAAAGCCAGAGCTTAGAATCTATAATCAGCCCGCAGTCGTCACTAGTGAAGCTGATATAAAAACAACGTTTTTAGAGGATAAATTTCTAGTAATGAATATTGTTAAAGGAAATAAATATTTTAATATCAGATATCAAGTAAAACCATTTATGTTATGGATATGGATTTCAGTTCTACTAATAAGTCTTGGTGGATTATTGAGTATATTTAAAAAAAAATATGAAAAATAAACTCAAACTAATTATTATTGTTGTATTTTTAATTTTTTGTTTTGTTATTTTTTTTAAAGGACTGAACAATTCAAACACCTATATTCCTAAAATTAATAATGAAAAAAATATACCCGTATTTAAAGCTAAGGAATTTAATTCAAATAACTATATAAACTCAGAAAAAATTTTTGAAGAAAATATTTATTACATTGTAAACATTTGGGCTTCATGGTGTGTCCCTTGTAGAAAAGAACATTCTTTGTTAATTGAATTAAGTAAAAACAAATCAGTAAAATTAATTGGATTAAATTATAGAGACAACTTAAATAATGCAAAAAAATTTATTAATGAACTTGGAAACCCTTATGCAAAAATTTTGGTTGATAGGGATGGAATTTTAAGTGTTGAATTTGGAGCTTATGGTGTACCAGAAACTTTTCTTATTGATAAAGATAAAAATATTATAAAAAAATTTGTAGGCCCTATTAACAAAAAAATAGTAGAAGAAATTAAAATAATTATAAAATGAAAATCCTAAAAATACTTTTAATTATATTTTTGATGATAGGCCTCTCTCCACTTAAATCAGATGAAAAAAACAAAGCACTGAAAAATAAAATCTTAAAAAATGTGCGATGTTTAATTTGCCAAGGACAATCCGTTTATGATTCTGAGTCAGATTTTGCTTTGAGCATAAAACTAATTGTAGATAAAAAAATCAACAAAGGATCGTCTGAAGACCAAGTTTATGAATTTTTAAGAAAAAAATATGGAGATTGGATAACTTATGATCCAAAATTCAACAAAAACACCTATATTTTATGGTTGCTTCCAATATTGTTATTTTTGTTTGGTGGTGCAATAATATATAAAAAAATTATAAAAAAAAATTATAAAAAAAAATTATGAAAAATCTCTATAATAGAATTCTACTAATGCTAATTTTAGTATTATTTGCTTTTACTGCAAAAGCAGAGGAAATTAAAAATATCAGTGAACATGAATATAATTTTTATACAGGAAATTTTGATTTTAGTGATCATAAGCAAAAAGCTATATTAATTGGATTTCAACATCAAAATGAAAACTTAGAAAGAGCCACTTTTCTTGGTAACGCCTCACCTATAACGGGTGGTTTTATAACAGAAAACTCAGCAGCATATATTTATACTGGTGTTGAATGGAACTATAAAATAAATGAAAAATTAAAATTTACTCCAAGTTTTGCTCCTGGCATTTATCACGAAGGTAATGGAAAAGATTTAGGCCATGCACTAGAATTTAAAACTGAGATACAAGCGTCTTATTTAATTTCAAAAAGTACAAGCTTAGGAATGTCATATAACCATATATCAAATGCAAGCATAGGAGATAAAAACCCTGGGGCAAATAGTTATATGTTTAATTTACTAAAAAACTTCTAACATAGATTTATGAATTTAAATGATTGTCACAATTTTAGTGATTTCAGAAAATTAGCTGAAAAAAAATTACCCTCACCTATATTTCATTATATAGATGGAGCAGCTGACGATGAAACTACTTATGATAGAAATACGAGTTCTTTTAATGATGTTGATTTAGTTCCAAACGTTTTAAGAGGTGTTGAAAATGTTGATTTATCTACAACTATTTTTGGAAAAAAATTAGACCTACCTTTTTATCTTGCCCCAACAGCACTCCAAAGATTATTTCATTACGATGGAGAAAGAGCAGTTGGAAAAGCAGCTCAAAAATTTAATACTATGTTCGGCGTTTCAGCTCTTGCAACTGTGAGTGTTGAGGAAATAGCATCACTAGTTGATACACCAAAAATGTTTCAGTTTTATTTTCATAAAGATAGAGGTTTAAATGATTCTTGTTTAGAAAGAGCAAAAGCAGCTAAATTTGATGTTATGGCTTTAACAGTGGATACAATAACTGGAGGAAACCGTGAAAGAGATTTAAGAACTGGATTTACATCACCTCCAAAGCTTACACCTTCAAGTCTTTTTAGTTTTGCAACAAAACCAATGTGGGGAATAAACTATTTAACAAAAGGTAAATTTGAATTACCTCATCTGCAAGATTATGTGAAAGAGGGTACGGATACTAATACTTCAATAGGACAATACTTTTCTACCATGTTGGATCAATCCATGAATTGGAAAGATGCTGAAAAACTTTGTTCTCAATGGGGAGGTCACTTTGCTCTAAAAGGTATAATGAGTGTTGAGGATGCAAAACGTGCAGTAGATATTGGATGTACAGGAATAATGGTTTCAAATCATGGTGGAAGACAACTAGATGGATCTAGAGCACCTTTTGATCAGCTTGCTGAAATTGTTGATGCTGTTGGGGATAAATTAGATGTAATTTGTGAAGGTGGATTCCAGAGAGGAACTCATATGCTTAAAGCGTTATCATTAGGTGCAAAAGCATGTTCAGGAGGAAGACTATATCTTTACGCTCTAGCTGCTGGGGGACAAGCTGGTGTTGAGAGAGCTATTGAAAAATATAAGGCTGAATTAGTAAGAGATATGAAATTAATGGGTTGTACTAAAATTAGTGACTTAAACAGGGATAATTTAAGATTTAGAAAATAGTGAATTTAAACGATTGTCACAACTTTAGTGATTTTAGAAAATTAGCTAAAAAAAAATTACCCTCACCAATATTCCATTACATCGACGGTGGCGCAGATGATGAGTCAACACTAAGAAGAAATACCGAATCCTTTAATGACTGTGACTTAGTTCCAAATATACTTGCAAGTGTTGGGAAACCAAATTTATTAACAACTGTTCTTGGAAAAAAAATTGATATGCCAATTTTTCTTTCACCAACAGCAATGCAAAGACTTTATCATCATGACGGGGATAAAGCTTCTGCAAGAGCAGCAGAAAAATTTGGAACTTTTTATAGCATGTCAACAATGGCAAATAATAGTATTGAGGAAATTGCTAATATTTCAAGTGGTCCAAAACTATTTCAACTTTATGTTCATAAAGATAATTCCATTACTGATGACTTGATAGATAGATGTAGAGTATCCAAGTTTGATGGAATGTGTTTGACAGTTGATACATTAGTTGCAGGAAATAGAGAAAAAGATCATAGAACAGGCTTTACAACTCCACCGAAACTTACATTACAAAGTTTAATGAGTTTTGCTCTTCATCCACAATGGGTATTTAATTATTTTACTCATGGAAAATTTGAAATGTCTAATGTTAAAAACAAAACAGACAAAGGAACTAATATTTCAAAATCAGTGATTGAATATATTAATGAACAGTATGATCCAGCCATGAGCTGGAAAGATGCAGAATATTGTGTCAAAAAATGGAATGGCCCTTTTGCGTTAAAAGGAGTGATGGCAGTTGAAGATGCAAAAAAAGCAATAGATATTGGGTGCACAGCAATAATGGTTTCAAATCATGGAGGAAGGCAGTTGGATGGGTCAAGATCACCTTTTGATCAAGTTTCAGCTATTAGAGATGCTGTTGGGGATAAATTAGAGATAATTTTAGATGGTGGAGTAAGAAGAGGAACTCATGTTTTAAAAGCTTTAGCTGCAGGTGCAACTGCTTGTAGTTTTGGAAGGATGTTTCTGTTTTCTTTGGCAGCAGGGGGTCAAAAAGGAGTTGAGCGCCTTTTACAAAATATGCATGATGAAATTAATAGAAATATGATTTTAATGGGATGTAAAAACCTAAAAGAATTAAATAATTCTAAATTAATTTATAGAAAGTAAATTTAACCCTTATAATTTTTATTATTAATAATTATATATAATTAAAATAAATTTATTATCAAAAAATAAACCATAGAGTTAGATTGTGAAATTAGCAAAAAATTTAGAAAGATTAGGAACAGAGTCAGCATTCACTATATTGGCTGAAGCAAAAAAATTAGAATCCCAAGGCAATCCAATGATTCATTTAGGGTTGGGACAACCAGATTTTAAAACACCAAAACATGTAGTTGAAGCAGCAAAAAAAGCTCTAGATGATGGACATCACGGGTATGTATTATCAAATGGAATTTTAGAGTGTAGACAATCGGTTTCTAGAAAAATTAAAAAACTTTATAATCAAGATATTGACCCTGAAAGAATTTTAATAATGCCTGGAGGAAAACCAACAATGAGTTACGCAATTCAATGTTTCGGTGAGCCGGGTGCAGAAATAATCCACCCAACTCCTGCTTTTCCAATCTATGAGTCTATGATCAATTATACTGGCTCAACAGCAGTGCCGTATGACCTAACAGAAGATAAGGATCTAAAATTCAACCCAGAGAAAATTTTATCTTTGATTACAGATAAAACTAGATTGTTGATATTAATAAACCCAAATAATCCAACAGGAAGCTTTGTAGAAAAAGCAGATGTTGATGTATTAGCAGAAGGTCTTAAAAAACATCCACATGTAACAATCTTAAGTGATGAAATTTACAGTAGACAAATTTTTGATAATAAAGAAATGCCATCATTTTTTAATTATCCAGAGTTAAGAGAAAGATTAATTGTTTTAGAAGGTTGGAGTAAAGCATATTCAATGACTGGATGGAGATTAGGATGGAGTTTTTGGCCTAAAGAACTAGTTCCACATGTAAATAAACTTTTAATAAATAGTGTCTCTTGTGTAAACGCAGCAGCTCAATTTGCAGGTATTGCAGCTTTAGATGGTCCAGATGACTCAATTAATGAGATGATGAAAGAATTTACTATAAGAAGAAAGTTAATTCATGAGGGTTTAAATAGTTTACCAGGTGTAGAATGTAGTTTACCAGGTGGAGCTTTCTATGCATTTCCTAAAGTCATTGGCACTGGAATGAATGGTTCAGAATTTGCAAAAAAAGCCATGCATGAAGCTGGTGTTGCTATAGTTCCTGGAACTGCTTTTGGTAAAACATCTAATGATTATGTAAGATTTAGTTTTGCTGCTTCACAAGATAATATTTCTCAAGCGTTGGAGAATATTAAAAAGATGTTGGCTTAAAAATATTTTTAATTAAGGTCAAAAATTTTACCAGGATTCATTATGTTATTTGGATCAAGGCTTCTTTTAATCGATTTCATCAAAGGTAGGTTATCTGGATGCTCTTTTAATAAATAAGCTTTTTTTTGCAAGCCAATTCCGTGTTCCCCTGTAATTGTTCCTTCAAGCTCTAAAGTTTTATCAATAAGCTTGTCACTAAAATCTCTAATTTTTTGATAAGAACCCTCAACTGCTGGGTCATACATTATAATTGCATGAAAATTTCCATCACCAACATGACCAACCATTGGAGCTTTAAGACCAAATTTCTTAATTTCAGTTTCAGCAAAATTAATACATTCGACTAAATTTGAAACAGGCACACAAACATCTGTTGAATATATTTTTACATCTTTGCCTTGTGCTTTTACTGACCAGTAAACATCATGCCTTGCTTGCCATAATTTATTTCTATCTTCAAGTGACTCAGCCCATTTAAAGTCACTACCACTATTATTTTTTGATAATTCTTCAACAATTTTAATTGCTTCTTTGTTTGATTCTTCACTGCCATGAAATTCAAAAAAGAGTGTTGGCTTTGCTTCCATATTATCTAATTTTGAATATTCGATGCAAATTTCCATTTGGTCTTTATTTAACATTTCTATTCTTGCAATTGGAACACCATATTGAATAACTTCTTGAGATGTTAAAACTGCAGTCTCAAGGTCTGGAAAATGGCATACAGCACTCATTATACTTTCAGGTATTGGTGATAGTCTTAAATGTACTTCAGTAATAACCCCTAAGGTTCCTTCAGAACCTATAAATAAATTTGTTAAATTATAACCAGCTGATGATTTTTTGGTTCGAGTTCCAGTTTTAACAATTTCACCACTTGGCAATACTACTGTTAACCCTGATACAACTGTTCTCATAGTTCCATATTTGACAGCCATTGTTCCTGAGGCCGAAGTTGAAGCCATTCCTCCTAATGCTGCATCTGCACCAGGATCAATTGGAAAAAAAACACCATCGTCTCTTAAATGTTCGTTTAGCTGTTTTCTAGTAACATTTGCCTGAACTCTACAGTCAAAATCTCCAGCATTAACACTTAAAACTTTATTCATTTTTTCTAAAGATAAAGTGACACCGTTTTCATTTCCAACAGCATTGCCTTCTAAAGATGTTCCGGTTCCAAAAGGAACAACAGGAATTTTATGCTTATTGCATAAGGATAATATTTTTGAAACTTCTTCGTTTGTTTCTGGAAAAACTACAGCTTGAGACAAAACTGCTTCGTAAGCATCTTCACCTCTAGCATAATTTGCTCTAGTAGATTTTGATATAGAAAATCTATCTTTTAAAAGATTTGAAAGTTCAGTTTGTAATATGTTGTTTTCCATTTTTTTTTTAAATAGTATATCAATCTTAAAAAAAAAAAAAATAGTCTAAAATATGAAAAAAATATTAATCACTAGAAGATTGTTAAAAACAAGTGAGGAAAAAGCCTCAAAAATTTTTGATGCAAATATTAACGCTAATGACGAGCTATATTCACAGTCAAAACTAATTGAATTAAGCCAAGGTTGTGATGCAATTTTAACATCATTAACTGATAAGATGGATGCAGAAACCCTAAACAAACTGCCAGATAGTATCAAGGTTATTTCAAATTTTGCAGTTGGTTTTGGAAATATAGATATAGCAGCTGCTAAAAAAAAAGGAATTACTGTAACGAATACTCCTGAGGTATTATCTGATGCTACTGCAGAAATCGGAATTTTATTAATACTTGGAGCTTGTAGAAGAGCTTCAGAGGGTATTCAAAGTGCGAAAGAGAGTAGCTGGAAATGGTCTGCTGATTTTCTTATAGGAAAACAATTAACTGGATCGAGACTTGGAATTTTAGGCATGGGTAGAATAGGACAAAAAATTGCCAAGATCGCTAAAGCATTAGGAATGATTATTCACTATCACAATAGATCAAAATTAAGTGAAGAAAAAGAGCAAGGTGCTATTTACCATGATAATATAAAAAGTCTTTTTGGAGTTTCAGATGTATTGTCTATTTGTTGTCCTGCAACAAAAGAAACAGAAAATTTGATTAATAAAAAAACCTTAGAATATTTTCCAACTGGGGCTGTAATTACAAATGTTGCAAGAGGAGATATTGTTGATGATGAAGCTCTAATTGATGCGTTAAACAGAAGAAAAATTTATGCGGCAGGGCTTGATGTTTATAAAGGTGAACCAAATTTAAACCCGGGCTATTTAAAGATTAAAACAGCTTTCATTCTACCTCATCTTGGGAGCTCAACTAAGCATACAAGAATAGCAATGGCTAATCTAGCTATAGATAATATTGATGAGTATTTTAAAACAGGCAACTGCACAAATAAAGTAAATTAGATTTTTTTTTTTAAATCAAAATAGTTTTTTAAAATGCAAATTGCATCTATATTCCAATTTATAAAATCAGCAACTAATTCTTCTGAAGGTCTGATATTGTGAATTTTTTTATCTTGAATTTTACTTAAATCAGATGATTTTAAGTTAACAAAATAGCCTCTTGTTAAGCCTTCATCTATAATCGTGGCTATAGTTTTATAAGAATATTCTGGTAACTTTTTTGCAACCTCTTCTTTGTAAATACTTTTAGTATTTTCATTGGCATCAAAGATTATTAAAAATACTTTAAGTTTTTTTTGAGTTGAAAAACACCAGTTAATAGATTCCTTTTGTTTTGATAGAGTAAATATTTTTTTAAGATTTAAAGACAACTCTTTTGTAAAACTAAATACATCTTTATCTGAAACTCTAAATGGGAGTTTTTTTAAGTTAATTGCATTAACAATTTTTTCTTCCCTAGTATTATGTGGCATACCTTCATTCTTTTTAGTGCTATTACTAAAGTAGGGTGCACTATATAGTTTAAAAACCTGATATAATTATTTTATTAAAACAAAATTAATAATTTTAATATACGGAAAAAATTTCCTCAAAAATACAAAAAGTAAAATTTATTTAACACAACCTAAAATTGATTTTGTAAGTTAATGTAAATTTTATTATCAAATAATGCCTTGAAATTAGTGCGACATTCTGTTCCTATCATAAATATAACTAAATAAGGAGAGAGAAAAATGAAAAAAATACTTTCAATAATAAGTACTTTTTTGTTCGTTAGCTCAATCGCTACTTCTGTTTTTGCTGCTGGAGATGAAGCAACAATTAAAAAATTAAGTAGTATGTACAAATCAGGTGATGAGACACAAGCAATTGTAATTCCACAAGATACTAAATTTGCTGCAAATATTAGAAAAAATATTTTGCCAAATATTAATATGCCGGCTGGATTTAAAATTGATATATTTGCTGTAGTGCCTGATGCGAGACACATGGCTGTTGCAAGAAATAAAACAACAGTATGGATTGGAACAAGAAAAGATAAGGTTTGGCAAGCAACCGATAGAGATATGGATAATGTTGCTGATTCAGTAATGCAATTTGCTTCAACTGTTAAGTTTGACGTCCCCAATGGTGTTTGTTTTAGTGATGATGGACATTTATATGTAGCAGAAAGAAACAGAGTTTTATGGTTCCCAGCTGCTGAGTATTTTGGTGAACAAACTGACACTGTAGCTGTGCCGATTATTGCTCAAGGTGATCTGATACCAGTTGAAGAGGAATCTTATAATCACACTGCAAGAGTTTGTGCTATTAATAAAGCAGACAATAAACTTTATGTTAGTTTAGGTCAGCCACACAACGTAGCTCCAGCAGACAAATTAGATCTATACCAAGAAGTAGGAATTGGTGGAATGATTAGTTTTAATCGTTTCCCAGGAGACCTTGATAGAAAAGTTGTTGCAACTGGAATAAGAAACTCAGTTGGACATGCTTTTAATCCTAAAGATGGATCTTTGTGGTTTACTGATAACCAAGTTGACGGTATGGGAGATGAAACCCCCCCAGGTGAACTTAACAGAATGCCAAAAATGGGCATGTGGTATGGTCACCCATACGATGGTGGTGGATCAGTTAGAACTAACGAGTATAAAGGAAAAACAATCCCTAAAAAGGATGCAGATAGATATGTAAAACCTCAAGTAGAGATGGTTGCACATGCTGCAGACTTAGGAATGATGTTTTATACTGGTAAACAGTTTCCAAAAAAATACCATAATGCAATCTTTAGTGCACAACATGGTTCATGGAACGCTGTAAAACCAAGAGGTGCTAGAGTTATGGTTACTTACCTAGATAAAAAAGGTAATGCTACCAAAACAGAGCCTTTTGCTGATGGTTGGATGACTGAAATGGGTACCTACTTAGGTAGACCAGTTGACGTTCAACAATACTTTGATGGTTCTATATTAGTTTCAGACGATAAAGCTGGAATAATATACAGAATATCATACGCAGGATAAAAAATATAAATCAAGGACCAGTTTAATAGCTGGTCCTTTTTTAATTAAAATTAATTTAAAAGGAAAATTTCATGATTAAAAAAATTATAATAATCTTATCATTTTTAGTAATTACTACTGGAGTAAGTTATGCAAATACTGATGAAAAAAAAATATGTACTGGATTTGGTAAGTGGACTAAAGAAGGTGAGTATAAAATAATTAGAAGTAAGTGTATTACAGAAAAAGAATATCAGGCATCATTAAATGCTCCTGATTATCTTTGTAAATATTATCAAAAATCTATTTGGAAAGAATCTGAAAGAGCGTATGGAAAAAAACAATACAAATATACAGATTCTAGTTTAAGTAAAATAAACAATTTAAGAGACGAAGGAAAAGCCTTGTGTGAAGATGGGAAATTAAAAGAGGGAGAAGCAAAGCTTGTAGAGGCAATTACTATAATTAGTCATACACGTATGAATTAATAGAGACTATGAAGAAATTAATTATAATAAGTATATTTTCTTTATCACTTTTAAGAGCCTCTCAATTAACTGCAGAAGCTAAATTAACAGAAACGCTTAAGGCTGGTAAAGAAATAGCACAAAATATTTGTTCAGGTTGCCATGGTGTTAGTGGTAAAGCAGGTTCAGGTGGAAACTCAGGTGCAGTTCCAAACATATATGCACAACAAAGAGACTATCTTACATTAAAGCTCAAAAATTATAAATCAGGAAAACTACAGCACCCACAAATGACCATGATAGCTCAGATGATATCCGATACTGACATAGATAATGTTGCAGAGTGGTATTCGAGAATAAAAGTTAAGGTATTTGATCCTGATATAGAGTTATCAGAACCTGGTCCATATTAAATCTACTTAAACAGATCTAGGGTAACATTGACCAACACCTATTTGGCCACCACCCAGTTCATTAAAATACATATTAGAGTATTTTGCAGAACGAGATATTTTATTAAATGTAAAAATATTAATTACCTTATCATTTAAAAAATATCCTAC
>CAJQSG010000007.1 GCA_905612525.1 uncultured Candidatus Pelagibacter sp.
CTAGACAGACTCTTTTGATTGTTTCTGCTGCATTTTTAGAAATTAATCTTCCAGCTCTTGTTGACCCAGTAAATGAAATCATATCAATATCGGGATGACCAGATAAATGTGTTCCAACACCAGCTCCATCACCATTAACTAAATTAAAAACACCTTTTGGAAAGCCCACCTGATCAATCATTTCAGCAAATAACATTCCTGAAATAGGAGCAATTTCTGAAGGTTTTAAAATCATTGTGCATCCAGTTGCTAATGCAGGAACAACTTTTAAAGCAATTTGGTTAATAGGCCAATTCCAAGGAGTAATCAGTCCACAAACACCAATTGGTTCATAACAAATATGGTTATTGGAATTTTCATTAAAGTGTTCGTCAAATTTAAAATCTTTAAGTCTTAGAATAAAATCTTCTAAATGTGATTGACCAGAGGCAGTTTGTACTTTTGTTGCCCAATCCATAGGCGCACCCAATTCTAACGATATAGCTTCAGCCATTTCTCTAGACCTTTTTTTATAAACAGAGAGTAATTTTTCTAGATAGTTTAATCGGTCTTCTTTGGTAGTTTCTTTCCATGTTTCAAAAGCATTTTTAGCAGATTTAATTGCAGCATTCGTATCTTCTTTTGAGCCTAAAGAAATGATTGCACATGGGTCTTCATTACATGGATTGATTACATTAAAGTCATTTGGTTTTTTTGGCTCAACCCATCGACCATCGATATAAAATTTTCTCTTATCTAACATAATAATACTTTAGCATGATAACTATATTTCCAAGCCCTATAAAACCAATCTTCATTATAATTTCATATTTTAATTATTTGTTTTTAACTAATATATTTAAAATTTTAGCTTGTTGAGATATACTCAACTTCAGAAAAACGATCTGTTGGAAAAATCCAATAAAATTCTAAGGTTTCTTTTCCAGTATTTTTTAAAGCATGCTCAGCATTTCCTGCAATATAAACTACATCACCTTTCTTAATCTCTTCAAGTTCACCAGATTTATTCAATATTCCCTTGCCATTAGTAACCACATATATTTCTGCAGGAGAATGATAATGCAGTGTCAAGTCACCCCCTGGAGCAATCTCTGCAAAACCAAGTGAAAGTCCAGAACTTCCTATAAAATCTGCATCAATTAAAAACTTCCATCTAACACCTGGATATTTTTCAGTTGTTGACCATTCTTGATCAGAAACAGATTTAAGGTTTTTTACAAATATCATTCAAAATCAAAATTTACAGATTATTTTTTGGGTTGATCTAAAAAAGTTTTTAAAGAATCATCCATTGCAACTTCCCAATCTGTATGATGTTTTGGACCGACTGATCCAGTTACAGGTGAAGGAAATGACTTATTTCTATATGTCATAATATTTTCTACCTTATGGTGCTCCCATTCTTTAAAAGTTTTTCTAATTAATTCAAAATCAATTTTTGGGTAATCAGATAAAGTATGAAGTTCTTTTGTATACTCTGTTTGAAAATCAATCATTTGATCAGCACTTTCTAACTTTTCTTCCATTGATACCCATTTATTTATATCCTTTTCTATTTCTGAACTATTTGGAACTTTAATTTTTCCCATTATAACATCTCTTGCAAACCAAGCCTGACAATCAAACATATTAAAAGTATGAAATTGATCTTGCATACCTAGATATATTAATTTGTGATTATTTTGCCAAATCACACCTTTATATAAATTTGGTGGATACAATCTATTTCCTGTCTTTAATTTCAAATCTTCAGATAAAAATGGAAAATGATGAAGGTAACCTGTGCATAGAATTACAGCATCTGTTTCCTGCACATGCCCATCTTTAAAAATCGCTTTATTGCCCTCAAGTCTATCTAAGTGATAAACTTCTTTCATTCCTTTTGGCCATTTAAATCCCATTGGATTATGTCTATAGGCTATTGTTACACTTTTCGCTCCATACTTGTGGCATTGAAGAGCCACATCCTCTGCAGAATAACTACTTCCTAAAATAACTACATTTTTATTTCTAAATTCTTCTGCATCTCTAAAATCATGAGAGTGCATTATTCTTCCAGGAAAAGCTTTCATACCAGAATATTCTGGAATGAATGGAACTGAAAAATGTCCATTAGCTACAACAACATAATCAAAAATATCTGTTGAAGAAGTGGCATTTTTTTTATCACGATAAGTAACTTCAAAATTACTGCCGTTATAAATAATATTAGTAACTGTAGTGCTAAATTTTACTTTATTTTTTGAATTCCCTTTTTTAATTCTACCTAAAATATAATCATACAAAACTTCTCTAGGTGGAAATGATGGAATTGGTTTTCCAAAGTGCTCATCAAAAGAATAGTCAGCAAATTCTAGACATTCTTTAGGACCATTTGACCAAAGATATCTATACATGCTATTAGGTACAGGGTCGCCGTATTGATCGGATCCTGTTCTCCAACTGTAGTTCCATAATCCTCCCCAATCTTCTTGTTTATCAAAACAAACTATTTCAGGTATTTTTTCACCTTTTTTCTCAGCTTGTTCAAAAGATCTCAAAGTGGATAATCCGCATGGCCCAGCCCCAATTATTGCTACTTTTGTCATCTAAATATCTCTCCCTATAGTAGATTTATAAGTGTACTTTATTCATAAAATGCTAAAAATTAAAATAAAATAATACTTAATTATGAAAAAAATCGTTATTATTGGAGCTGGAGCTATGGGGTCAGCCTTTGCTGTGCCTTGTCTTGATAACCAAAATGATGTCACACTGGTTGGTACACATCTTGAGGATAAACTAATAAAGGGCATTAAATCTAATAAAAATTTTCATCCTGCCCTAAATATAGAATTACCATCAGAATTGAAGGTAGAAAAATTTGAAAAATTAAGCTTAATACTTAAGGGTGGAGTTGATATAATTGTTGCAGGAGTAAGCTCTATAGGAATTGAATGGTTTGTTGAACAAATATCAAAATATTATAAAAAAAATCTTCCAATTATTTTATTAACCAAGGGCCTAGCGATTGAAGAAAAAGAATTAATAACACTTTCAGATAAAATCAAGAAACTCCTGATAGAAAAAAGTCATACAGAAATAAACGTTTCAGCAATTAAAGGACCTTGTTTAGCGGCTGGCCTTGCAAACAAGATGAGAACAGGGACAGTTATCGCAAATCCAGATATTAAAGAAGCGGAACTATTAAAAAAGATAATATCAACCAATTATTATTCGACAGAAATATCAGATGACTTAACAGGTATTGAGTTATCGGGTGCAATTAAAAATATTTACTCAATGTTAATTGGGGCGTCGGAAGGTTTGAGTAACTCTAAAGTCTCTAAAGAAATTCAATCTAAATACTATTTAAATACATCAGCTTCATTGATTCATAGGTCAATTTCCGAAATGGTTGAATTTGTTTCTTACTATGGAGGTAATGCAGAAACAGTTTATGGTTTAGCAGGATTAGGAGACCTATATGTGAGTGCCATAGGTGGAAGAAATAGTTTGATGGGTAAATATCTTGGGGAAGGATATCTTTATAAGGATGCAAAAGAAAAATATATGAAAAATATTACAGTTGAAGGTGCGCAACTTGCTTTAGAAATTGGACCAAAAATTTTACAAGATCTTAATCCAAAAAATTTTCCATTAATGTTTAGTATGCTAAATACAATATGTGAAAATAAAAAATTAGTAATTGATTGGTAAAATGAGAAGCTTAAATCTTTTAATTTGTGAAGGAAATACTCTCGAAGAAGGAAAGATTTTTCAAGACGTTGGCATACCTACTCATACAGAAAGTTTAAAAGAAAGCCTCACTTATTATAATCAAAATTTAAAAATAGACGTATTGAATCCTTGTTTGGAACTAGATCTAAATAAAATTGTTCCTAATTTAAATAAATATGATGGATTAATTTGGGGTGGAAGTAGTTTAAATATTTATAATGATACACCCGAGATAAGAAGACAAATATCTTTTATGAAGGAATGTTTTAAAAATGTAAATAAAATATTAGCAATCTGCTGGGGTATGCAAGTTGCAGTAACAGCAGCAGGAGGAGAGGTTAAGAGGGGAGCTAAAGGTTCTCACATAGGAATTGCAAATGATATTGAATTAACTAACAATGGTTTAAACAATTTACTCTATAAAGATAAAAAAAATAAGTTTAATACTCCAGCTTTTAATTTTGATGAAGTTGTCACAACACCTGTAGGTACAATACATCTAGCATCAAATAAAATTAATAAGATACAAGGACTTAATTTTAAAACAGGTGTTAGCGAAATTTGGGGTTTACAATACCATCCAGAGATTACTTATAAAAAAATGGTTGATATTATTAAATTCAGAAAAAATGCGCTAATTGAAAAAAGAAATATCTTTAAAAATGAAGAAGAGGTTAATAATCATATCAACTTCATTGAAGAAGAGATAAAAATTTCAGAAAAAGATTCTAGAATGCTTGAAATAAGAAACTGGTTAAATTTAATTAACTAACTGTTAAAATAAACCCTCTATTTCACCACCTTTATTTAACTTAATTGAGTCTGCTGCTGGAACTCTTGGCAGTCCTGGCATGGTCATAACCGCTCCACAGACAACAACAATAAATTCAGCACCTGAAGAAAGTCTAATCTCTCTTATGGGTAAAGCATGCCCTGTGGGAGCACCCTTCAAGCTTGGATCTGTTGAAAAACTATATTGAGTTTTTGCGATACAAATAGGAAAGTCCCCATAGCCAGCTTCTTCGAAGCCTTTTAACTGATCTCTAATCTTTGTATCAGCGATAACTTCATCTGCTCTATAAATTTCTTTTGCGATCGTCTCAATTTTCTTAAATAGTGGAGCTTTACTTTCATATAAGAATTTGAATTTACCATCATTTTTTTTACACAATTCAGCTACATGACTTGCTAGTTCTTTTGTTCCTTCTCCACCATTTGCCCAGTGAGTACATAGACTTGCTTTAACTCCAATTTCATCACAAAATTCTATTAAAGCTTTCACTTCACTGTCAGTATCTTTAATAAAATGATTGACAGCTACTGCTACAGGTAAGTTAAATTTTTTAACATTCTCAATATGTCTTTCGAGATTAACTAAGCCTTTTTTTAAAGCTTCCACGTTTTCTGTTTTAAGATCATCTTTAGCTACACCACCGTGCATTTTTAATGCTCTTATAGTTGCAACGATCACAACACAGCTTGGTTTTAAATCTGATTTTCTACATTTTATATTAAGAAATTTTTCAGCACCTAAGTCAGCACCAAAGCCAGCTTCTGTCACAACATAGTCAGCAAGTTTTAATCCAGTCTTTGTTGCAATTACAGAATTGCATCCATGTGCAATATTTGCAAATGGACCACCATGAATAATGGCAGGGTTATTTTCTAAAGTTTGAGTTATATTAGGTCTGATTGCATCTTTCAATAATACAGTCATTGGTCCATGAGCTTTTAAATCTTTAGCGTAAATAGGTTTCTTATTTCTATTATAAGCAATTGTAATATTTCCTATTCTTTTTTCTAAATCTACTAAATCATTGGATAAGCAAAAAATTGCCATGATTTCTGAAGCAACAGTTATATCAAAACCATCTTCCCTTGGAAAACCATTAGCTATACCACCTAGATTTATATTTATTGATCTTAAAGAACGATCATTCATATCCATTACTCTTTTCCAAACTATTCTTCTAACATCTATATCTAATTTATTTCCCCAATAGATATGGTTATCAATTAAAGCGGATAATAAATTATGAGCAGAGGTTATTGCGTGGAAATCTCCAGTAAAATGTAAATTAATCTGTTCCATTGGAACAACCTGAGCATAACCACCACCAGCAGCACCACCTTTCATGCCGAAAGAGGGTCCAAGACTTGGCTCTCTTAAACAAACAATAGAATTTTTTCCAATTTTATTTAATCCATCACTTAAACCAACAGAGGTTGTGGTTTTACCCTCACCAGCTGGTGTAGGAGTGATTGCAGTTACTAAAATTAGTTTTCCATTTGGTTTATCTTTCAATGTGTTTAAATATTCTAAGTTAATTTTTGCGATATGTCTGCCCATTGGGCTAAAAGCTGTACTTTCATCGGGTACATTTATTTTTGCTAAAATATCATTTATAGGTTGCATTTTAGCTTCTCTAGCTATCTGAATATCTGACTTAACTTCGCTCATTTAAAACTCCTATAAATTTAAATTAATATTGTGGCAGATTAATATCTTCTTTTCATATTTTTTAAAACTTCTAAAAAATAGATATAAAAAAAATAAGATCTATTTATATTGCTTTATATAAAATTAAAAAATGCAAAAATATTCTATATTTAATCTAATAAAAAATGCCTTTTCTGGCCATCAAAATTGGGACCTAGCATGGAAAGATGCAACCCCAAAAAAAGAATATGACGTTATTATTATTGGTGGTGGAGGCCATGGTTTAGCTACCGCATATTATTTAGCAAAAGAGCACAATATTACAAATGTAGCTATCATTGAAAAAGGATGGCTTGGTGGTGGAAATATGGGAAGAAATACTACAATTATAAGATCAAACTATATGCACGATGATAACGCATTGTTTAGTGAGTTTGGAATGGATTTGTGGAGAAAGATGAGTCAGGATTTAAATTACAACGTAATGTTTTCTCCAAGAGGAATAATTAACCTTGCACACTCAGACGCTCAAATGAATGTTTTTGCAAGAAGAGGTAACTCAATGCGTTTAAATGATATTGATGCAGTTCTTCTAAATAGAGAAGAGGTAAAAGAAATTATTCCAATGGCAGATTTTTCAGAAAATGTACGATTTCCTATATTTGGTGGATTAATGCAACCAAGCGCAGGAACAGCAAGACACGATGCTGTAGCTTGGGGTTATGCACGTCAAGCAGACTCAATGGGAGTGGATATAATTCAAAATTGTGAAGTAACTGGATTTGATGTATCGGGCGGAAAAATTAATGGTGTCAGAACTTCTAGAGGAGATATTAAAGTTAAAAAAATTGGTTTATGTGTTGCAGGTAGTACAAATATTTTAGCTGAAAAATTAAATATGACAATACCAGTAGAAACTCACCTTCTTCAAGCATGTGTTACAGAGCCTGTAAAACCTGTTTTAGATAAAGTGGTTACTTTTGGAGCAGGACATTTTTATATTAGTCAATCTGATAAAGGTGAAATGGTAATGGGTGGAGATTTAGATGGATACAATAGTTATGCCCAAAGAGGAAATTTACCAACACTCCAACATGTACTAACAGAAGGAATTGCAATGATGCCATTTCTAAGTAAATTAAAAATGCTTAGAACATGGGGAGGGATTATGGATATGTCTATGGATGGCTCACCCATTATTGATAAGACTCATATTGAAGGATTGTATTTAAATTGCGGTTGGTGTTATGGTGGGTTCAAAGCTACACCAGCATCGGGATGGACATTTGCTCATACAATTGCGCAAGACAGAGTTCACAAATTAAACGAAGGTTACAGCTTAAGTAGATTTAACACAGGTCACTTACTTGATGAAAAAGGACTTGGAACAAAAACTTGGATTTCATAAATGCTACATATTAAATGTCCACATTGTGGAATGAGATCACAAAATGAATTTTCTTATGGAGGTGATGCAACAATTAAAAGACCGGAATTAAATAAGGAAATTTCAGACCAAGACTGGAATAATTTTGTTTATAATAGAAAAAGTTTAAGAGGAAAACACCTTGAACTTTGGCAGCATTTATCGGGTTGTAGACAGTGGATTAAAGTAGAGAGAGATACTGCAACTCATGAAATATTCAAAACATTAAAAGCTAACCAAGATATTTAAAGATGTCACAAGATTTTAGACTAGATACTGTTGGATTAATAAATAGAGATAAGAAATTATCATTTAAATTTAATGGAAAAAATTACTTTGGTTATGAGGGAGATACTTTAGCATCTGCACTGCTTGCTAATGGAGTTCATTTAATTGGAAGAAGTTTTAAATATCATAGACCTAGGGGTTTTTTTGGTGCAGGTGTTGATGAACCCTATGCAATTGTTCAATTATATAGAAATAATGAGACAGAACCTAATGTTAAAACTACAGAACAAGAGCTTTTTGAGGGATTAGAAGCAACCAGTGTTAATTGTTGGCCCAGTGTAAATTTTGATATTGGGGCAATTAATAATCTTTTAAAAGTATTTCTTCCAGCTGGATTTTATTACAAAACATTTATGTGGCCAAAAAGTTTTTGGTATAAAGTTTATGAACCATTTATTAGAAAAGCAGCTGGTCTTGGTGTTGCATCAATTAAACATGACAAAGAAAGATATGAACACAAATATGAGTATTGTGATTTATTAATTGCAGGATCTGGTCCATCGGGTTTAGCTAGTGCATATGCTGCTGCAAAAAATGGAGCAAGAGTTATATTGGCAGAAGACAAGCCAAGATTTGGAGGAACATTGTTAACTAGTGAAGTTAATATTGGAAACCAAACAGGGAAGGAATGGGCAGAGAATATAATTGCCGAACTTAAAGAAATGCCCAATGTTACTGTAAAAAACAGATCTCAAGTTTTTGGTTATTACGATCATAACATGGTGGTTATGTCAGAAAAGATAAGTGATCATTTACCTAAAACAAAAAAACATCATCCAAAGCAAAGACTTTGGTATATTAGAGCAAAAGAAGTTTTAATTTCATCAGGATCAATTGAAAGACCATTAGTTTTTGGAAACAATGATACACCAGGTGTAATGCTGTCATCAGCAGCAAAAGAATATTTAAAAGTGTACGGAGTACTAGTTGGAAAAAAACCATTAATATTTACAAACAATGACAGTGGCTACGAAACTGCAATTGAGTTTAAAAAAAATGGAGTTGAACCAATTATACTAGATACAAGAAAAGAACCTAATTCAGAAATAATAGATGAAGCAAAAAATCTAGGTATACAAATTAAATTTTCATATGTAGTTGTTGCTGCAAAGGGTTATAAAAAAGTGAATGCAGCAGAAATTGCTAAAATTTCAGATAATAAAAATGACTTAGGCGTTTTAGAAAATATTATTTGTGATTGTATTTGTGTATCTGGTTTTTGGACACCAACAATACATTTGGCATCTCAATCAGGTAATAAAACTAAATTTGATAAAGAAATAGATGCTTTTGTACCAGGTATATCAAAACAAAATGAAACTACTTTAGGAGCGGCAAATGGTAAATTTACTCTCGCAGAAACCTTAAAAGATTCATTTGATGCAGGTTATGAATTATCAAAAAAAATAACCAAAAATGATAATAAAGTTTCATATCCTATTGTAGTTGAAAAAAATAAAACTACACATGATAAATTTTGGTGTGTCCCTCTACCAAAAGGAAAAAATTATAAAAGATTTTTAGATTTTCAAAATGATGTGGCTGTTTCAGATATTGAGATTGCACTAAAAGAAGGCTATCGATCCATTGAGCATGTTAAAAGATATACAACACTTGGAATGGCAACAGATCAAGGAAAAACAAGTAATCTTAACGGTTTACAATTAGTTTCAGACATGGAAAATAAAATTGTACCAGAGGTAGGGCATACTACTTTTAGACCTCCATATACACCAGTTACTATCGGTGCTATTGTGGGAAGAGAAGTGGGAAAACACTCCAGACCAACAAGAAAATCACCAATAAATTCTTGGCATGAAAAAAATAATGCAGTATTTGTTGATGCAGGTGTTTGGTTGAGACCAAGATATTATAAACAAGGAAATGAAACATTGTTTGAAGGCTCCAAGAGAGAAGCAAAAAATGTTAGAGTAAATGTTGGTGTCTGTGATGTTACTACTTTAGGTAAAATAGATATTAAAGGACCTGACGCAGCAGAATTATTAAATAGAGTTTATACAAATGCTTGGTTGAAACTACCAGTTGGCAAAGCAAGATATGGCGTAATGTTAAGAGAGGATGGTATTGTAATGGATGATGGAACTACTACTAGAATTTCAGAAAATCACTATCATATGACAACAACTACTGCACAAGCAGCAAATGTTTTATCACATCTTGAATATTATTTACAACTTGTATGGCCAGAATTGAATGTAAATGTTGTTTCTACAACAGAGCAATGGGCAGGAGCAGCTATAGCAGGACCTAAATCTAGAGATTTATTACAAAATTTATTTCCAAATATTGATGCATCAAATGAGGGTTTACCATTTATGGGCTATCTAGAAGGAGAGTTATTTGGTGTTCATGCCAGAATTTTTAGAATTTCATTTTCAGGTGAACTTGCATATGAAGTCAATGTAGAATCGGACAATGGAAACTTTATGTGGAAAAAAATCATGGAAATTGGTAAAGAATTTAAAATCCAACCATATGGCACAGAGGCTTTATCAACATTAAGAATTGAGATGGGGCATGTAGCTGGTTCAGAGTTAGATGGAAGAACAATTCCTTATGACAATGGATTAGAGGGAATGATTAGTAAGAATAAAGATTTTATTGGAAAAAGATCATTGAATAAAAAAGCTTTTGTAGCAGAAGATAGACAAAAAGTTGTAGGCGTTGTTCCTTTAGATAAAAAAACAAGCATTCCAGAAGGATCTCATTTAGTAAGAGATGTTAATGCGCAACTTCCAAATCCTAAATTGGGATATATTTCTGCCTCTTGTTGGAGTGTTGAGCATGATAATCCATTTTCTTTAGCTATTCTAAAAGATGGAAAGAATATGATTGGTCAAAAGTTGTTTGTAATGTCGCCATTAAAAAATATAACAATACCTGTTGAGATAGTTTCCTCTCATTATGTGGATCCAAAAGGTGAAAGAGTAAGATCATGACCTCTATATCTGCTCTAGAAAATATTCATATAAAAGGTCTTTTTGGTGATTATGAAGATAAAAATGAAAAAGATTTATTAAAGATTTCAGAAAATAAAGATTTATTAATCATTCAGATTGTTCAATATAAAAGTTCTTCGACTTTTTTAGAGAGCTTAAAAATTGATGGTTTAAACTTAAAGAACGAAACCCTTAATGTATGTAGTAATAGTGACACAAGAATTTTATGGAATGGACCAAATAGCTGGCTTTTAGTTTCTAATAAAAAAAAACTTCTAAGAGAAATTATTGGAAAATTTGATGAAAATAACTTTGCTGTTACCGATTTATCCCATTCAAGAGCAATAATTGAGCTAAATGGTGAAAATGCAAAAGAAGTACTAAAAAAAGGATGTCCTTATAATTTTAATGAATTAAAAAAAGATAACTGTTTAAACTCAACATTTAACGGCATGCCTGTTACAATTGATTTATTAGATAACAATCCAAATAAAATAAGAATATTTACCTTAAGAAGTTTTAGTGAATCTTTATACCACTCGATTACAGATAGTTGCTTAGAGTTTGGTTACAAAGGTATTTAAATTTTATTTTTTCTTGTAGCAATATAGACACCAAGCGTAGCTATAGCAAAACCAATTAAATCTAAATTAGTTAATACTTCATTTAGAAATAGCCAAGCTATTACCGCTGTAGTTGGAGGTATCAAAAAAAATATAGATACAGTTTTGCTTGCTGAATTATTTTTAATTAAAAACATTAATATTGTAAATGCACCAAACGAAACCAAAAATACTTGATGACTCATAGCTATTAAAAAAGTGGAAGTAAAATTAATATAAGGATCTGTAAAAATAGTAATAATTATTATATGAAAAAAACAGCCACCTATAGCTTGATACATATTACTTACAGATAAAGATAAATTATTACCTATTTTTTTTTGCCACAAAGTAGAAGTCGTGATTGCGAGCAAGGCTATAAAAGAAGCTACAACTCCAATCGTGGGAAGAATTGTGCCAACATCAAAACCCAAAACTAATGCAGACCCAAAAAAACCAAGTATTACTCCAATCCACTGTTTGAAAAAAACTTTTTCACCTAAAAACTTACCTGCTAAAGCATTAGTCAATATAGGCTGTAAAGTTACAATTAGAGCCGTGATACCTGTAGGCATTCCAATTGAAACTGAATAAAAAACTCCACCCAAGTAAATACCATGAAAAAGAACTCCACTAAAAATTGACTGAATTAGATTTTTGTTTGTAGTTAAAATTTTTTGCTTGGTGTAGATTGAAAATATAAAAAAACCTAAGGCTACAAAAAAAAATCTAAAAGCTAATGCAGCAAAAGGGTCGCTGTTATTTATTATTGGCTTTGTGGTAACAAATGCTGATGACCACAATATAATAAAAATTAATGGGTAAATTCTAATCATTTTTGAGTTATAGGTTAAATTTGACTTCAATTTTAGATATTAATGCTCATAATGGATACATTCTATCTTGAGTTGTAAGTTAAAAAAAAATAAAGTTGTTAGGTAATAATGATATTAAAAAATTTAGTTATTGGAATTTTTTCTTTAGGACTCTTAAGTGGTTGTGCCCAAAATGCAGCTTTATTTGGGCCTGCTTATACATTGGCATCGACTGGAAATATATACCATGCAGGATTAACTTACGGGTCAAACGAGATAATTATAAAAACAACAGGAAAATCAACAACTCAAAATCTTAAAAAAATGTTGAAACCAAAAATAAAAGAATCAGAATTTGAAAAATTAGTTAAAAAAAATATTAACGAAACTAGGAAAAAATTAAATTTTTCTAGTCAATAATATTTAAAGATAATAATTCAGGTTGTTTAGTTTCTTTACACCAGAGCTCATAACTCTCACACATACGCCATAAGAATTGATAAGCTACTTTAGAAACTTCAATTAAAGTATTGTTTTTTGTATCATAAAGCTCTGGTATTTTAATCAATTGCTTTATTGTTGCATCTCTTTGAATTTCTAAAAGTTTGATTGTTTCTTCTGGTATTTTATTTTTAGTATCTTTATCAAAGTAATTATTTTTTTTTAGTTCTTCAAACCATTCGTTGTGAATTGTTCCATTACTTAATTTATTGTACTCATCTGTTCTTATAAATTTATTAATAGCTTCTTTAGTATCAATAGAAGGATTATTTTGTTTAATGATAGAAACATATGAGTAAATAATTTCAGCTACATATATTACATACGGTTTTTTAGAATTTAATTTCATTTTTTATTTATATTTTTCCATTGATGCAGTAGCTAATATTAAATTAGGATCCAAAAATATTTTTGATAACTTAATATTTTTAAAGGATTTAAATGCAAAAATAGCTATGGGTAGCTCAGTGCAACCAAGTATTATTTTTTTACATTTCATTTTCAATAAATAATTTATAGCAGGTCTTATTGATTTTTCTGCTAATTTTATATTACCCATTTTTACATACTTAATAGTCTGATTGACAGACTTTACCTGCAAGCTTTCGTTAGGATTAATTATTGTAAAATCTTTTTCAAATAATTTATTATAAATTTTAGTTTTTAATGTACCTTCTGTTGCAAGAAGACCAATCTTTGAATTCTTTTTACAATTTTTTTTTGTATGTTTGAAAACTTCTTTTGGCATATTTATAATTGGGATTTTAATTTTTTTTTGTAAATCTTCGAACCAATAATGAGCAGTGTTACATGGAACAACTATAAATTTACAGCCACTTTTTTCAAGTGAACGACAACCGTCTAAAAGGCTTTTTAAAACCTTATTATATTTAATTATATTTTTTGGCTTTTCAGGTATTGTAGAAAGAGTTTTTGCATGAAGACCAATTGACTCAGGTCTTCCAGGAATATTTGATTTATTATAAAGTATGAAAAGCGGATATTCTTGATCAATTTTACCTCTATTAAGCATTGCTAGCTTGTTACAAAAATCAAGTCCTGCTTGAGTGCCCATGCCACCTAAAATTCCAATCATGCTTAATAAATATTTCTAAGTCTTGTTTAAAGTTTGTTTAGTATTTTGTTATAAAGGTTTGTTAATACCTCTCATAAAAACTAAAATTAAGCAACCATCTTTAGTGTGCGATGAGTGTGATGACCCTGGTTCAAAAGTAACAAAGTCTCCTTTTTTAAATATTTTACCATCTGAGTCAATAAGCTCACCTTCCACCATTAAAAATTCTTCATAACCAATGTGTGTGTGTGGTAGACTTTTCGCATTAGGATCCATTTTTAAAAGATAAGATCCGTTACCCCCACTTTCTTTGTCATAACTAATTTTATACCAACTCATTCCCTCTATTGCCAAGCCATAATTGTCAAAAGGTTTAAACTTAACATCGTAGAAATTAGTTATTTTTCTTTCAGTCATAATTAATGTATTCATAATTATTAATTAATTCTGAATATGCAAGATATTTTTATAGGAGACACTGGAAGAGGAACCCCATTAGTTTTAGTTCATGGGTTTTTGGGATCTACCGACATGTGGAAACCACAGGTAGAATATTTTAAAGAACATTATAGAGTTATTACACCAGCTTTGCCTGGTTTTGGAAAAAGTAGGACCTCAAAATCTTGTGACTCAATCAAGTGTATGGCCAAATTGATACTCAGCTCTTTAGAGGAAAAAAAGATTGGGGAATTTTATTTATTAGGACACTCAATGGGTGGAATGATTGTACAAGAGATTTCAAAATTAGCAGGAGATAAAATTTTAAAATTAATTTGTTATGGAACAGGACCTAGGGGAAATATACCTGGTAGATTTGAAACCATAGAACAATCAAGACAAAAATTAAAAATTGATGGACTAGAAAAAACAGCTTACAGAATAGCTAAAACTTGGTTTCTTGAAAGTGATAAAGCCAAATATTTCTATTTATGTGAAGAGGCTCTGAGGCAAACTTCTTTAGTTGCAACCGATAATGGACTTATTGCCATGAAAAATTGGAGTGGAATCGATAATTTAGCTAATATAAAAAATAAAACATTAATTATATGGGGTGATCAAGATAAAGCTTACAATTATGACCAAATTAAAACTTTAAAAGACAACATTCCTGGTAGTGAATTAAAAATAGTTAAAAATTGTTCTCATAATGTACATTTAGAGAAGCCTAATGAATTTAATAATATTGTAAGTGAATTTCTTAAAAAAACCTAATTGGTATTGGCTGAAAACTTTAGCTAAATAATTAAAAAATTAATTTAATTAAACGATCGCAGCCAATAGAAAGTGTGAATATTATGCAGTTTTTAAATTTACTGCTGAAGGACCTTTAGGACCATCTTCAACATCGAAAGTCAAAGCTTGACCTTCATCTAAACCATTCATACCAGCATCTCTTACAGCTGACACATGAACGAATACATCTTTTTCTTTATCTTCTCTTTCAATAAAACCAAAACCTTTAGTTGGATTGAACCATTTTACTTTTCCTTGTAGACTCATATTTATCTTCTTACTTTTTATTGTGTTACATTTATTACTTATAATTAAGTAATGCAGGCTTTGTTTAGATTTATATAGGTTTTGTCAACTAAATTTAAGAAAATATATGATTTAATAGTTAATCGTTGCCAATTAGCATATTCATATAGACTGAATTGACATCCACCTCGTAATGAGAAAAGGGTTTGCAGCCCTTAAAACCACATTTAATAAATAATTTTCTTGCAGGGGTAAAGAATTTACCAGCACCAGTCTCTAAACTTAGTATCTGAATATTTAGTTTTTTTGCTTCATTAATTAAATGATTGATGATTTTCAGCCCATATCTTTTGTTTATAAATTTATCATTAACCCTTATTGATTTAAATTCACCATGTGTTTTACCTAAAAATTTTAAGGCACCAATTCCCATTAAATGGTCATTTTCCCACAAACTCCAAAATTTGATCGAGACATCTTTTAAACCAGCTATATCCAGCACATGAGCACTTCCCTTGGGGGAAACAGATCTTAACTCAATAAAATGCCTAACAAGAAGCTTATGTACTTCTGGATTATCAAAATTTCCTTCTATTGATTTTAACATTAATTTAACAACTATTAATCTGTTAGGATTGTTAAATGTCCCATTTTTCTTTTGTTTTTAATTTCTTTTTTTAAATAATCAAAAAAAAATTCATTTTGGGCAAGTTCTTTATTTCTATAAATCGTAATTTGATCACCAATAATATTTATCATTTTTGCATTTGAGTTTTTTTTTAGTGGGATTTGTTCCAACTGACACACAGCCCTAATATGATTTTCAAATTGACTAACGTTGTAAGCGTTAATAGTCAGGTGACCAGAATTATGAACTCTAGGAGCAATTTCATTTACGTAAAGATTATCATTTCTATCTATAAAAAATTCAACACATAGTGTACCAACATATTTTAGCTCCTCAGCAATCTGAGTGGCCCATAATTTAGATTGATTTAAAATTTTATCACTAATTTCAGCTGGAATTTTTGAGTGTTTTAATATTTGATCCTCATGAATATTTTCAATGGGTTCATAGATTTCATATTTTTGGTTATTAAATCTTGTAATAATTATTGATATTTCTTTTTTTAATTTAACTAATTTCTCTAAAATATATCCATCTGAATATTCGATATTTAAAGAATTAATATCCTCTAAACTTTTAATAGGATATTGACCTTTTCCATCATATCCTAAAGTAACAGTTTTAAGTAGTCCTGGTAATAAATCCCCCATAGAGTTAAGATCAGATTTTTTTTCAATAGATGCATATCTGGTTGTTCTTATATTTAGTATATTGATAAAATCTTTTTCTGCTATTCTGTGCTGAATTATTCTATTTACTGAAGGTTTTGGTAAAACAGGTTTAATCCTATTAATTTCATTTAATGTTTTATATGGAATATTTTCAAACTCATATGTAATAACATCTACCTTGTTTATGAAGTCATCTATTTTACTTTTGTCATCATATTGTCCATAAATAAACTTATTAGAAAAATTTTGAGCTGGTGCATTAATATCATCACAAAAAACTACCGTACTAATCTTCAAATTGTTTGCAGCAATAGCAAGCATACTGCCTAATTGACCACCACCAATAATACCAAGAGTTAATTGAGACATATATTAATTTATCTAGGTTTTTTTTTAACAGTCTTACTTTGTTTTATACGCCATTGATTTAATTTTTTTTTAACTATCACATCATTAATACCAATAATAGATGCTGCCAATAAAGCTGCATTAATTGCACCATCTTCTCCAATAGCTAATGTTCCAACAGGTATACCTCTTGGCATTTGGGCTATAGATAAAAGACTATCAAGTCCTTGAAGTTTTTTACTTTCAATTGGAACTCCTAGTACAGGTAAGGAAGTAAGAGCTGAAATCATTCCTGGTAAATGTGCCGATCCTCCAGCGCCAGCTATAATAACACTAATATCATTTTTTTCAGCGTTCATAGCATATTTGTACATTCGGTCAGGTGTTCTATGGGCTGATATAATTTTTGTCTCAAATTTTATATTCAGGCTTTTAAGCACTTTTTGACAAAATATCATAGTTTTGAAGTCGGACTGGCTGCCCATTACAATTGATACTTTTTTTGATTTATTTTTAGTCATTTAATATAATCTTATTCTAACATTAAATATTATTTCAAGTTAAGCTTAAAATTTCAATAAAATTAATAGAATTTACCAAGCTTATTGATATTCTTAAAACAAAAGAAATCATGATAAATTTTAAAATTGATAATTTACAGTATTGTAACTGGTCCAGAGAAATCTTTGAGATAAATAGGCAAGCAGGACTTGACGCTATACATGTAACTATTGTTTATCATGAAGATTTTAATGAATTAAAAACAATAATAAAAAAATGGGAAAATCACTTCTCAAATAATTCAGACCTAATTTTTCACGGTAAAAGCTTTAAAGATATTGAAAAAGCTAAATCTGGAAATAAAACTGCTGTATTTTTTGGTTTTCAAAATTGTTCACCTATAGAGGATGACATAGGTTTAGTCGAAAAAGTTTACGATTTAGGATGTAGATTTATGCAGCTTACTTATAATAATCAGTCATTACTAGCAACAGGATGCTACGAAAGTGTAGACAGCGGAGTTACTAATTTTGGTAAAGAGGTTATTAAAGAAATGAATAGATTGGGCCTTGTAATTGACATGTCGCATTCAGCAGAGAAAAGCACAATTGATGCAATTGAAATAAGTGAAAAACCAATTGCAATCACTCACGCCAATCCTTCATTTTGGCACGAAGCTAAAAGAAATAAATCAAATAAATTATTAAAAATTCTATCTGACCACAAAGGAATGTTGGGGCTATCTTTATATGCCCATCATTTGAAAGAGGGAACAAATTGTACTTTAAAGAGTTTTTGTGAAATGGCAGCTAAGACAGCTGAAATTATAGGAACTGAAAAAATAGGCATAGGATCAGATCTTTGCTTAAACCAACCAGACACTATTGTAGAGTGGATGCGCAATGGTACTTGGACCAAAAGTAAAAATTATGGAGAAGGATCTAAAAACAAACCCGAGTTTCCTAAACAACCTGATTGGTTTTTAGATGCTAGAGGTTTTGGTAATTTAGAAATCGGCCTAAAGAAAGTTGGTTTTTCAGAAAGTGAAGTTAATGGTATTTTAGGAAATAATTGGTACAATTTTTATAAGGGAATGAGCCAATGAATATTCCATTAAGAAATCCAAAGGTTGTGATGAAGTTGTCAAGATTAGGATCTTTTCATCAATCTAGGCTCTCTTTTTTAAGAAGTTTCTTAAAAGAATTTAAAGATTGGGATTATAAAAGAGATTTGTTTGAATTAAATAAAAATGGTTATGGCACTGCAATATTTTCATTTAAGAAAAAAAATAGAGTTTATTCATTAATTTGTTTTGCTAATGAGTTAGATGAGAATGAAAGGTCAGATAGAGTTATTGCAACAAAATGGGATACAGCATTTACTCTTTTTGATGGCGTTCCAACCAAGCTAGATATTGATAGGTTGAAAAATGAAGTTCCAAAACAGGAAATTGGAAGACTTTCCTACAAAGAACTAACTCTTTCTAGAGCAAATAAGTCTGTTCGTGTATTCAACCATGTAGTTGAAAGTTTAAGTAATGGTGTTCAGCCGAATAAAGAATTACTGGCTAAAGTCGGCTATTTATACAGAACTACAGCAGTTTATGGGTCAGGTAAATTTGGTTTAGCTGACAGGTTTAGAATAAAAAATAGAGAAGAAATATATGGACCTTTTAGATTGGAAATGATGCTTGTTTATTTGGTAAGACAATTCACGTTTGATCAAGTTAATCATGTGGCAAAAAATAGAAACCCAAATAAAGCTGTAAATTTAGATCCAGAAATATGTAAAAGTTTAGGAATTGGTAATTCAACTGGATTAGGGATGGCTCCGTTCATCGTTAATCATCCAACTCTTTTGAATAATTGGATTTATGCTAGAGAAGCTTCATTAAAACAAATAAGAGAAATAAAGAATGCAGCTATTATTGATAGTAATTTATTTAAAGATTGCTTAAAAAAATCAATAAAAAATATCACATCATGGAATACAGAAAGTGAATATCAGATAAAGAAAATAAAATCTTTATTAAGAGATTTAAATAAATTTATTTTATTTCTTGATAATGAATTTGATTTTAATCAAGAGTATCCATTTAATAGAATATATGAGTATGTAGAAGAGAAATATGAAGAAGAATGTGTTGAGTATGTTGTTTCGATGATGTTGGAGCCTTATGATAATATTGTATCACCTTTTATAAAAAAAATGAGCTCAGAAGAAGATAAGTATTTCAATATCCCAACACAAAGAAAAGTCATTGAATTAAAAACTATACTTGAAGATAAATATTCTGAAATATTGAATATAGATTTTACAAAAAAAGAAAGTAATTTTAACTTCTGGTTTATTTCTAAAAATAAAGAAGAACCAAGATTGGCAAATAGATTTGATGAAAACGGATCTGATTTAGAACAACCCTTAGCAATCGCAAGGGATATAAAAAAGCTTTATGAGACACTATCAATATATAAAGATAGTTCGACAATTGCACTATTTCTATCAAACAATTCTGATTTAAGACACGTTGTGAGAAGAGCATTTATTGCAGAGAAGTTTCCTTATTCTGAAATCCAAGACAACACTATCGGCAAAGAAATAGTCCCTATCGATATGTTGAGATTAAAGCTGTCTTTTTTTGGTGCATTAAAATTTGATCCAAGATCTGATAAATGGTTAAGAATATGTATGTTTCAAGGAGCTCCTTTACCGGAGCAGTTAAAAAACTATGATGAACATTGGGTTTATAGTTAAACGACATGAAATCATTAAGTGAAATAGACACTGTTTCAAAAAGATCAAGTAAAGCTGCAGGCTATTCGTGGGGAATTGCTGAAGAAATAGGAAAAAATATAAGATTACTTGAAATATTTAGCCTCCCAGGAATTAAAAATTTAAATGATTTTTTAAATAAGAAAAAAAATATAAAATTAGAAAATCTAAATCTTATCGCTGAAGATAATATTCCAAATAACTCACAATATTGCCCAGTTATTACGGGCGTTAATTTTTTAGACCAAATAAAAACCTTGGAAGCCTTAAGTAAAATTAAGTTTAAAAATATTGCTTATCCACTGCTTTTCTTGCCATTTGTTAGCAGAGCATCTGAAATAGTGGGAAAAAGAATTCTTTTAAAATTAGATGAGTATGAATTTTTATTAAATTTTAATAATAATATTAATTCTAATTTTTCTAAAAAAGAAATTATTGAGATAGCTAAAAACGTGTCTATCAAGATTTTAGAAAACGAAGATTCATTTAACGATCAAGAGTGGAGAGAGCTTTACAAACTTTCAGAAGAAACTTTTGTTGAAGAAAATGACAGTTTAAAACAAAGTGGAGCAGGTGCTGGTTTAACTGATAACGATTAATTATCTAAGTTTGGCCATTTCTCTAATATGTTCGGGTCTTGTCTCACAACATCCACCTAAAATAGTTGCACCAGCATCTTTAAATTTTTTAGCAATTAAAGCCATTTTTTTTGGTGTCAAATCTTCTCTGTGTCCTAAAAATTCATTTGGGTTTCCCGTCTTACTCTTATTAAAATTATCAGTATAACCTTTTTTAGGATTTGTTGTAATGAATCCATTAAGCTTGAAACCAAATGGAACACCTAAATTTTTTAACTCAGTAAGATTTTGTTCATAGTTTTCTGGTGACACACAAGAAAGTATTATTCCAAGTAAATGTTTATGATCTATTATTGTGATAATTTCAGAAATATTCTCACTGCTAGGTAGCTTGATACCTTCTGAGATGTGGGCTCCAATTAGGTAAAGTTTATTAAAACTTTTTATAGCTTCGATGGCTAATCTAAATTCTCTTACACTACTTAATACATCAAAATAAAAAAAATCTATAAAAGGATCAAGTAATTTTGCCTGATCATAGAAATTTTTTCTAATTTCATCATCAGATCTTGTGTCTGCTTCATAGGTTAAATATTGAGGAGGTAATCCTCCAGCAACTAAAACATGTGGATTTAAATCTTTTGCTTTTTTAGCAATTTCACCAGCTTTAGTGTTTAAATATTCAAATTTACCTTCAACACCATTATCTCTTAATCTCATCCTTCTTGTGGTAAATGTTGTTGTTACAATTATTTCAGCTCCAGAACTTATAAAATCTAAGTGTGTATCAAGCAAAAGTTGATGATATTTTTCTTGCAATAATGCATTAGCACTCCAGAGTGTGCCATTTGCCTCAACACCTCTTGCTAATAACTCCTGACCCATTCCCCCATCTAGAACTCTTGTTTTTTTGAAAAAATTTATATCCATCTTTATCCCTACTTTTTTAGTACTTTGGCTTAATGCAAGGTGCACAATATAGTCCAACTACCCTTACCAATTTTTATAATGATTTCCTTTTTAGCGGCTAATATCTGCAATATGGATCAAATCGGTTAAACTTAATTTACACTTAACTTAACAGTTTGTAAAACTATTTCTTAAATAGAATTTTTACATTAAATGAAAAAGATCTTCTTTCGTCATCAATATTGAAGGGATATGCAGTATGCATTAAGTAGTTAGGAAAAAGTACAAGATCTCCAACTTTTGGGTTTAAATTATAAATACTTTTACTCAAGAAGCTTCTTTGACCATTTATAAAATCAATTGTTCCGTTAGTTTTAATCTTCTTGTTTTTAATCATCTTATTTTGATTCATATTTTTTGGTATTTTAAGATAGCCGACACCAGATAGTTGACCATCATGATAATGAATTGGATTATATTCATTTCTAAGTTGCTTAACTACCCAGAGATTAATTATTTTAATTTCTTTAATCTTATCAATTTTTGATTCTTTTAAATAATTTTTAATATTTCTTATTAACTCTTTAGATAATTCTTTTTTGACAAAAGAGTTAGATAATTTTATTTCATTTTTTATCTGACTAGCAAGTTTAGAGCTGTAATCATTCTTTTTAGATAGAGAAGTTTTTTCTACCTGAGAGTTTATTATATTAATAAATCTACTTGAAAGTTTACCTCTGCCCATTGTGGGACCAAATGCTCTAAATGTTTTCATTATTAAATTTTTTGGTTACTATATTATATAAACAGTCTAAGTCCCATTCTAACAGAAACAAATATAACAAGTCCAGCTGTAAAAAGAATCATGATACGGGTAGATAAAATTTTTATATTTAAAAAAATTTCCCAATTGACCACCAATTAAAACTAACAAAAAAAGAGGCCAGTAATTATATATTTCGTTAAGAATAAAACCTTTAGTGGATTGACCAATAAGTCCAGATATAGAGTTGATAAGGATAAATAAAGATGCTGTGGTAGCTATATGTCTCGTCTTACCTGCTTTTATTAATAAAAGCACTGGACTTAAAAAAATACCACCACCAATACCAACTACTCCAGAAATAAATCCTATAGACCCACCAATTAAAAATGAAGTTAACTTCGGAATATTGTTAATAGTCTCTTTTGACTCGTCTAAAGATCTAAATTTTAAAAGCAGAGATAGTCCTGCTAATGCTAAAACTATAAAAAGTAAAATTTCAAAAAAAATTTTATCTAATTGAAAAGATCCCCCAATAAAAGCAAAGGGTACTGATGAAATTAAAAAAGGAGATAAAAGTTTAACATTAATGTTACCAGCTTTAATATAGTTAAAACAGTTTCCAGAAACGACAATAATATTACAACAAAGAGCTATGATAGGAAAAACTTGATAAGGAACACCCCAAATTAATAGAAGTGCAAGATATGTTGAGCCACCACCAAAGCCTACACTAGAGTATAATATTGCTGTTAGAAAAAATAAAAATGATAAGATAAACATTATAATTAATTAAAATTTATGATTGTAAATATAGCACTTTTGACTGTTACAGACACTAGAACTTTTGATAATGATAAGTCAGGTGCAATTTTGGTAAATAAGATTGAAGAGGCCAAACACAAATTAATTGATAGGAAAATTTGCAAGGATACTAAAGAAGAAATTGTAAAAATTTTAAAAGATTGGATAAACCAGGAAAATATTGATGTTATCATCACTACAGGTGGAACCGGCTTAACAGGAAGAGATATAACACCCGAAGCAGTAAATGAAATTGCTGATAAGCACATACCTGGTTTTGGAGAAGTATTTAGAACTCTTAGTTTAAAAACCGTTGGAACTTCAGCGATTCAATCCAGAGCTTGTGCAGTATTAGCTAATGGCAAATATGTATTTGCTTTACCAGGATCTTCAGGAGGAGTTACAGACGCATGGGATGGAATACTAAAACATCAGTTAGATATAAATCACAAACCTTGTAACTTTGTAGAATTATTTCCAAGACTTAAAGAAAAATAATTATTTCTGATATTTTTCTTTCCATTCTGAATAAGGCATACCATAAACATGTTCACGAGCTTCAAGATCTGTAATCAAGACATCCTTTTTCTCTGCTTCTTCACGATACCATCTTGATAAGCAATTTCTGCAAAAACCTACAAGATTCATTATATCAATATTCTGAACATCTTTTCTTTCATCCAAATGCTTAAGAAGTCTTTCAAATGTTGCTGATTGTAATTCTTTTTTTTTATCATCATTCATAATCAAAATATTAGACACATTTTAATTAAGCACAAGATATAGGTTGCATTCAATCTTAAGTAGAAATTTAATAATAAAATCTATAGATCTTAAGATTAAATTTTGTTTAGATATGTCATGGCTATTAAAAAGAAAAAAACAGCCAAAAAGTCTAAACGTAAGACCAAAAAAAAAAATAAGATTAATTTGGTCAAGCGATCATCTAAAACAAATAAAATTATTAAAAAAGTTAAAAAGAAAAAGGGTGTGACTAAAAAGAAGTTACTTAAATCAATTAAAAAAAATAAGCTAAAGAATAACAATAAGAGAGAGAGGGTAAAAATGAGCACAGAAACAGTAAAAGGTGGACGATCTCCAATGCTAGATACGTCTCACTTAAAAGTTAAATTTCCATTTAAAGAAAAATATGGAAATTTTATAGGCGGAAAGTTTGTAGAACCAAAGTCTGGTAAATACTTTGACAACGTAAGCCCAATTAACAATGAAGTAATATGTTCTATAGCAAGATCGGATGCAAGTGATGTTGAGGCTGCATTAGACTCTGCACACGCTGCTTTTCCTACTTGGGGAATTACATCAATAACTGAAAGATCAAATCTACTACTTAAAATAGCTGACGTTATTGAAAAAAATCTAGAACTATTAGCTACAGCTGAATGTTTGGATAACGGAAAGCCAATCAGAGAATGTATGGCAGCTGATTTACCGTTAGTTGTTGATCATTGGAGATATTTTGCTGGAGTTATTAGAGCAGAAGAAGGCTCTGTTTCAGAGATAAGTAATAGTGAGTATTCTTATCATATCCCTGAGCCACTTGGTGTAGTTGCTCAAATTATACCTTGGAATTTTCCATTATTAATGGCTACATGGAAGCTTGCACCAGCACTAGCTGCTGGAAATTGCGTTATACTGAAGCCAGCTGAACAGACACCAGCATCCATCTTGCTTTTAATGGAATTAATTGGAGATATATTACCTCCAGGAGTTCTTAATGTTGTAAGTGGTTTTGGTCTTGAAGCAGGGAAGCCTTTAGCATCTTCTAAAAGAATTAGAAAGATTGCTTTTACAGGTGAAACTACAACTGGACGTTTGATTATGCAGTATGCGGCACAAAACTTAATTCCAATAACTTTAGAATTAGGTGGAAAATCTCCAAATGTTTTCTTTGAAGATGTCATGGATCAAGACGACGACTTCTTTGATAAATGTCTTGAGGGTTTTACAATGTTTGCTCTTAATCAGGGTGAAGTTTGTACTTGTCCTAGTAGAGTACTAGTTCAAGAATCTATCTATGATAAATTTATGGAAAGAGCAGTGGCTAGAACAAAAGCTATCGTACAAGATAACCCTTTAAAAATGGAAACCATGATTGGTGCTCAAGTATCATTAGAGCAAATGGAAAAAATAAAATCTTACTTAGATTTAGGTAAGAAAGAGGGGGCTAAAGTTCTATGTGGAGGTGAAGCTGCTAGCTTAAACAGTGGTTTGGAAAAAGGTAATTATATCCAACCTACTATTTTTGAAGGTGATAACTCTATGAGAATATTCCAAGAAGAAATTTTTGGACCAGTAGTATCAGTTACTAAATTTAAAGATGAAGCGCATGCATTAGAAATTGCTAATGACACTCTTTATGGTTTAGGAGCAGGTGTTTGGACTAGAAATGGAAATATTGCTTATAGAATGGGAAGAGGAATCCAAGCGGGAAGAGTTTGGACTAACTGTTACCATGCTTATCCAGCTCATGCTGCTTTTGGAGGTTACAAACAATCTGGAATTGGTAGAGAAACTCATAAAATGATGCTTGATCACTATAGACAGGTGAAAAACTTACACGTGTCATACAGTGAGAAAAAATTAGGCTTCTTTTAACAGATATATTATAATGGCCTGTATTAAACTA
>CAJQSG010000008.1 GCA_905612525.1 uncultured Candidatus Pelagibacter sp.
TTGGAGAATGATATTGAGCTTTTTTCCTAGAAAAATTTTCAAGAACAAATAATCCTAAAATAAAGATTAAGAGAAAAAAAGATAGTCTATTAGCTAAAGATAAATCATCGAAAGAAATCCATGCATTATAAATTCCTGTAGTTAGTGTTGATATATTAAAAAAATCTACAGTTCCAAAATCTGATAACGTTTCCATTGCAACTAAAGAGAGTCCGGCAACTATTGCAGGTCTTGCTGAAGGTAAAATAATTTTAAAAAATGATTTATTTTTTGAAAATCCTAAATTTTTACCTAAATCAATTAAATTTTGAGATTGGTAATGGAATGATGCTCTTGTTAAAATATAAACATATCCAAACAGTGAGAATGATAAAGAAATGATTGCACCAAACATGCCATCCATTTTAGGTATATGTTTGTTATATTCACCCTCTCCAAATACATTGGTTAGTATTGAAAAAGCTGTACCATAATTTTCAAAAAAAGCAGTTAACGAATATGCATATATATATGGTGGTACTGCAAATGATAATATTAATGCCCATTTAAAAAAATCTGAACCAGGAAAATTATAGAAAGACACAAGATATGCAGCACCTACTCCAATAATAAAAGTAAAAAATAATACACCTGTTAATAAAATTAGTGAGTGATTAATATAGTCAAATAAAAAGGTGTCTTTTAGTATCGAATAATAATTACTTGTGTTTTCAAAGAAACCTGCACAGATAGTAAGTATTGGGATAGCTACTGCTATAGATATTAAAAAGCTACTTATGTACCAAATGTTAAAATTTTTAATTCCCATAATTTATAATACTCTAATAACTATATTTAAGAAACCTCCCCTGTTGCCAGGAGAGATTAATACTAACTTCGAAACCAAATTGGAGAGAGATTACGAGAGTTAATTCTTAAATTTTTTATATAAATTATTTATTCTGCTTAATTACTTGCTTGATAAGTATTCTATGCAATTCTCTGGAGTTGTTTGTTCATATGGATCAGGATCACTTCCATCATTATTCATACCATCCTCTTGCCACCATTTTTCAACAATACCGTCATTAATTATCGCACAATATCTCCAGCTTCTTAAACCAAAACCTAAATGTTTTTTATCAATTAACATCCCCATTGAACGAGTGAAGTCGGCATTTCCATCAGGTAATACCTTAACTTTTGTTAATTTTTGTTGTTCTGCCCAAGCATTCATCACAAAGCCATCATTAACACTGATACAATAAACCTCGTTAATACCTAGGCCTAACAATTTATCATAATTTTTTTCAAAGCCTGGTAACTGTTTTTCAGAACATGTGGGTGTAAATGCACCTGGCAATGAGAATAATATTACTTTTTTACCTTTAAAAATTTCATCAGTACCTACATCAACCCATTGTCCAATTTTTCTTGTTTTTAAAACTACGCTTGAACATTTTTTTCCTTCAATCATTTTATTCCTATTATTTTTTAAGTGTTTATTTAATTGTATTACTGACATTTAAATTTTTTAGTGCTCATAAACAAATTAGGTAGGGTAAATACCTTTTTTTAGATTATGAGCACAATCATTAAAAAGAAAACTATGTATTAAATGGAGAGAGGATATGTGCAACCTCTTCGTCTTTAATATCTGATAATTTTCTATTATTTATTTTTCTATTGATTTTTTCACACTCTGCTGCACACGGATCACAAGCTTTCAGAGTTTGCGACCCATATACATCAGAAGATTTATTCTCATCAATATTAAATAAATTCTTTTTCACTTATTACTTACTTCCACTTCGCAGCTAACATTACTTCTAATGCTGCAGCTTGGTTTTTTCCGTAATTTGCTACTTTAGTTTCTAAATCTTGTTTGTAACCAAGACCCATTTGTTTAACTAATGCATGAGGCTCAACACCATCAATCATTGGGTATTCAAATGTATTATTAACTATATGTGTTTGTGCTTCTTTAGTTAATAAAAACTCAAGTAGTTTAATTGCATTAGCTGCGTTTGGAGCATTTTTTAATACACCACCACCACTAATGTTCATGTGAGTTCCTCTATCTCCCTGGTTAGGAAAGAATGGTAAAACTTTTTTAGCTGCTGCTTGTTGTTCTGGACCTTTTTTTCCAGATAACATCAAAGCTAAGTAGTAAGTATTAGCTACAGCTATATCCGCTTCACCAGCTGCTACAGCTAAAATTTGAGCTCTATCGTTTCCTTTGGAATCTCTAGCCATGTTAGCAACTATTCCTTTAGCCCATTCTGCAGTAGCTTTTTTTCCATTATTTTTAACTAATGATGCAACAAGAGATTGGTTATAGATATTGTTAGATTTTCTTATAACAACTCTACCTTTCCATTTTGGATCAGCAAGACCTTCGTAAGTCATACCATTAAGTTCATTTGCATTTACTCTTTCAGGTGAATAATACATAATTCTTGCTCTCTTAGCTATTCCAGTCCATTTAGATGTTCTAAAGTTTGACGGAACTGCAGCTTTAATTGCTGGAGACATAGAATTTTGGAACATTCCTTTTGCAGCGAATGCACCTAATCTTCCTGCATCGGCAGTAATATAAAGGTCAGCTTTTGAATCAGCACCTTCTTCAGTTATTCTTTTTTGAAGAGCTTTATCTTTACCAGATACAATATTTACTTTAATTCCAGTTTTGGATGTAAATTTTTCGTAAAGTTGAACATCTGAATCGTAATGTCTTGCACTGAATACATTAACTTCAGCAGCAAACGTCATGTTTGCAAATAAAGCCATGAAAAATGCAATAATCGTAAGTTTTTTCATTATTTTCTTTCGTTTATGTTAATTTAATTAGATTAGAATGCTTATTAATAGCAGTGAGAATGATTATCAATCGCATTAATGTCGCACTATACAGAATTAATTACTGTAAAATCAATATAAGTAATTCACTTACAAAAGACATCAATACAAGAAATCCTAAGAAAAAATTGCAGTACATTATTGTAATAGTGCGATTTCTAGTTCTTCTTTGTCTTACAAAGGGTTTGTCATCTAGGTCTGAAATATCTCTATCTCCAACTACTTTATAATCATATGTCCAACGCCAGATAGAGTTACCAAAACGTTCATCTGTATTATTGTAAAAATTTATCCATGCAACAATATATCTGTGTGAAACATACAGAATGATTAAAAAGAAACTACTTATAAGCATCCAAATATTTAATCATATTTAGATGGCGTATTAAAGAATAATTAAAATTGCTCAGACTCTGTTGAGCCTTCCATTGCAGTTGTAGAGCTTTTACCAATACTTATAGTGTTTGAAACTGCATCAAAATAAGATGTACCCACTTCTCTTTGGTGTTTAACACTTGTGTAACCATCTTTCTCTCTAGCAAATTCAAGTTCTTGAATTTTAGAATACGCAGTCATTCCTTCAGTTTTATATTTTTCAGCAAGTTCAAAAATTGCAATATTCTGCGTGTGAAAACCAGCAAGTGTAATGAATTGAAATTTATAACCCATTTCACTAATATTTTGTTGGAACATTGCAATCTCAGCATCTGATAAATGCTTTTTCCAATTAAAAGATGGTGAGCAGTTGTAAGCTAATAATTTACCAGGAAACTTTTCATGAATTGCATCTGCAAACTTTTTAGCTTCTTCAAGGTTAGGTGTTGCAGTCTCACACCAAATTAAGTCTGAATAAGGAGCATAAGCTAAACCTCTTGAAATAGCTTGTTCAATTCCGTGCTTAACATAATAAAAACCCTCAGGAGATCTTTCACCTGTTAAAAATGGTTTATCATTTTCATCAAAATCATTTGTAATTAGTTTTGCAGCGTTGGCGTCTGTTCTTGCTAAAATAATTAATGGCACATCAGCAATATCAGCTGCAAGTCTTGCAGCTTTTAAATTTTTAATCATTGTTCCAGTTGGGACTAAAACTTTTCCTCCCATATGACCACATTTTTTTTCACTAGCCAATTGATCTTCAAAATGAACTCCAGCAGCTCCTGCTTTAATAAATTTTTTGGTTAATTCAAAAACATTTAATGGACCACCAAATCCTGCTTCACCATCAGCGATGATTGGGAGCATATAATCAGTTCTATCTTTTGACTGCATATCACCATCATTTAATTCCATGTGTTGAATTTGATCTGCTCTAATTAATGCATTATTCATAGCTTCAACTAATTTTGGTGCACTATCATAAGGGTATAAAGATTGGTCAGGATACATCTCACCAGCAGTATTTGCATCTGCTGCAACTTGCCATCCACTTAAATAAATTGCCTTTAAGCCTGCTTTGGCATGCTGAATTGCATGGTTTCCAGATAATGATCCTAAAGTATTAATATAGTTTTCAGAATTTAAAAGATCCCATAATTTTTTAGATTGATGTTTGCACATTGAGTATTCGATTTTTATTGAACCTCTTAGTCTCTCCACATCTTCAGGTGTATAATCTTTTTTAATACCAGCAAATCTTTTTAAATCGTAAGAAACTTTAGCTTCTGAGCTCATAGGTAGAGTCTTTCTAGGTTTTGGAGTTAAGAAAAATAGTCTTTTGATGGCTTAAAGTGACTTAATTGTTTTCACTAAATTCGTTAGTAAATTCATTCATGCCGCTTGAACCCCAATCACAATGATCATCTCTCAAGTAAATACCAGATTGGCTAGACTGATTTTGATCTTCTTTTGTTGTGTTTCGAGACTGATTTTCTTG
>CAJQSG010000009.1 GCA_905612525.1 uncultured Candidatus Pelagibacter sp.
AATTTTAAAATTATTAGTGTTGATATGTTTAATTTTGATTATCTAAATAATAAAAGAAACAAGAATCAATTATTTTTGAATAAAAATAACTCAAATTATCTAATTGATGGAATAAGATTTGATGCTACAAAATTGATTAATATGCTAATGGATGGACCGGATGGAAATTCTTCTATTTTTAAAGACTTTAATTCTACAATTAATCTTAAGATTAAAAAAACTAATATTGATGAAGTTAATTTTGTAAATAATCTTTTTGGAATAATAAATTATAAAAATAATAAAATAGATGCATTAGATTTAAAAGCTACCTTTCCTAATGATAAAGAAATTAATTTATCTATTGAAACTAACAATCAACAAGAAAAAATTACAAAACTTTTTACGACATACCCAAAACCATTAATTAAAAGGTATGATTTTATTAAAGGTTTTGAAGAAGGTAATTTGGATTTTCATTCAGTAAAAAGAAATGGTAGCTCTAATTCATTACTAATTATTGATAACTTTAAAGTTAAAGAAGTTCCTGTATTTGCTAAACTTTTAAGTTTGGCTTCACTTCAGGGAATAGCAGATCTTCTAACTGGTGAGGGTATTAGATTCACTGATCTAGAAATGAATTTTTCAAATCAAAATGGTCTTACAACAATCAAAGAAATGTATGCAATTGGTCCAGCAGTATCAATACTAATGGACGGATACATTCAATCTAAAGAATTAATAAGTTTAAGGGGAACCTTAGTGCCTGCTACAACTATAAACAGATCTATAGCTTCAATACCTTTGTTGGGAAAAATTTTAATTGGAGAAAAAACTGGTGAAGGAATTTTTGGAGTTAGTTTTAAGATTAAAGGATCACCCAAAAACTTAAAAACATCGGTAAACCCTATTAAAACTTTAACACCAAGATTTATAACCAGAACTTTAGAAAAGATTAAAAAGAATTAATTTAACTCAACTTTAATGTGTCTTTTTTTACCCAAAGAAAGTTTGATTAAATTATCTTTAAATATATCTTTATTGATTATTAATTTTTCATCTGTAACAACTTGATTGTTTATTTTAATACCACTTCCTTTAATTAATCTTCTAATTTCACTTTTTGAATTTTCTAATTTAGATAAAACTATTAGATCTATAAGTGTTATTTTATTATCAATCTCTTTCTTATTTATTGAGATAGAAGGTAGACTTTCTCCTAGAGAATTATCAGTAAAAGTTTGTTTTGCCGTTTCTTCACTATTTTTAGCTTCTTTTTCACCATGCAACATTGCTGTGGCTTTATTTGCTAATAAAATTTTTAGTTTATTAATATCATTTTTTTCAATTTTTTTTATTTCATAAGTATTTATATCAGTAAAAATTTTAAGAAATTTTAAAACATCTCTATCATCGATATTTCTCCAAAATTGCCAATAATCATAAGGCGATAAAAATTTCTTATCTAGCCATACTGCCCCAGATTCTGTTTTACCCATCTTAGCACCTGAGGCTAAAGTGATTAATGGAGTCGTTAAGCCATAAGCCTGTTTATTTGAATGTCTTTTTATAAGATCAACACCATTTACAATATTGCCCCATTGATCAGAACCCCCCACTTGAAGAACACAGTTCTCTTTTTTATTTAATTCTAAAAAATCATAAGCCTGTAAGATCATATAATTAAACTCCATATAACTTAACGACTGCTCTCTTTCCAATCTAGTTTTTACACTATCAAAACTTAACATCTTATTTATTGTAAAATGCTTTCCAATATCTCTTAAAAAAGAAATATAATTTAAATTCTTGAGCCAAGTATAGTTATTTACAAATAGTGGTTTAGTTTTTGGGTCTTTGTCATCTAGAAAACTTTTTAAAATTTTTTCTATATTATTGATATTTTTTTCTATTTCTTCCTCAGATAAAATTGTCCTTGTTTTATTCTTACCAGATGGATCTCCTATTCTTGTTGTACCACCACCCAATAGTACAATAGGACGATGACCATGCTTTTGCAGTAATCTTAAGCACATGATTTGAAGTAAGCTACCAACATGGAGACTTTCAGCTGTACAGTCAAACCCGATATAAGCATTAATTTTCTCTTTATCTAACAATTTAGACAAATCATCTTCGCCTGTACATTGGTAGAAAAATCCTCTTTCTTTAAATTCTGTTAAAAATTTATTCATAAGTATATGGTTCTACAATATACAAATTTTTTAAAAAAAAAATAAGAATGGCAAAAATTTATACAGCATTAGGATTAATGAGTGGAACATCAATGGATGGAGTGGATGCTTCTATAATTCAAACAGATGGAAAGTCAGAATATAAGGCAATTTTAAACAAATATTTTAAATATCCAGAAAACATTTATAACGACCTAACGACACTTAGAGATAAAATAAAAACCTCTAAAGATTTAAAAAAACAACAAAAAAATATAAAAACTGTTGAAAAAGACATAACTATTTTTCATGCAGAATCAGTAAATAAAATTATTAAAAAAACTGGGTTAAATGTAGATTTTATCGGATTTCATGGACAAACCATTTTTCATAACGCAGCAGCAAAAATTACCAATCAATTAGGTGATGGTAAGCTTTTATCTAAACTAACAAAAAAAAAGGTTGTTTATGATTTTAGGCAAAGTGATTTAAAAAATGATGGTCAAGGAGCTCCTTTAGTACCAATATTTCATCAAATATTAGAAAAAAAATTTATAAGAAAAAAAGAAGCAGATAAATATATACAATCAGTTCATTTTGTGAATATAGGAGGTGTAGCCAATAGAACAACAATTACTAAAGATTTTACCTTTAGTGCAACCGATATAGGTCCCGGTATGTGCTTAATAGACAAATGGGTGAAAGAAAATTCAAAAAAAAATTATGATAAAAATGGAAACATAGCTAAAGCTGGAAAAATAAATATAAAAATTTTAAATAAAGCATTAGAAAACTTTTGGAATAAACAATCTTACATAAAAGACACTTCTATTCAAAAAATAACATCATACGACATAAGTGATTTTGATATTTCCTTTGTACAAGGTTTATCATTAGAAGATGGAGCCGCAACACTAACAGAATACACAGCTAAAATAATATATGGTAACATATTTTTTGCACATGAAGAAATACCTAAGATTATTTTGTGTGGTGGGGGTAGAAAAAATAATTTTTTATTTAAAAAAATAAAAAAAAATTTTAATAATATCACAGTCGAACTTATTGATGATTATGGAATAGATGGAGACTTTGTAGAGTCACAAGCTTTTGGTTATCTTGCAATTAGATCTTATTTAGGTTTACCAATTTCATTTCCGGATACCACTGGATGTAAAGAGCCAACTACGGGTGGAGTGCTTGTTAAAAATTATTAAAATAAAGCAGATTCTTTTTTAATATATTTATCTAAACTTTTAATTAAAATATCTTCAGTTTTTGTAAAAAAGTGATTAGCATCATTTATAGCTTGAAAGTCTACTCTAATTCCTTTTTGTGCACTTAATCTTTTATCTAATTCAGAAATATGTTCTACAGGAACAAGTTCATCTTTTTTTCCATAAATCATAAGACCTGAAGTTGGACAAGGAGATAAAAATGAAAAATCATAAACATTAGGTTGAGGGGATATAGCAATAAATCTATTTATCTCAGGTCTTCTCATTAGTAGTTGCATAGCTATTAGTGAACCAAAAGAAAACCCTGAAACCCAACACTGAGAATTATCAAAATTTTCTCTTTCCAACCAATCCAACGCCGCCGCCGCATCAGCTAATTCACCTTGACCATTATCGAATTCGCCATCACTTTTTCCAACACCTCTAAAATTTACCCTACAAACAGAAAACTCATTTTCCATAAATGAATGAAATGTATCCACTACAACTTTATTATTCATTGTTCCCCCATATTGTGGATGAGGCTGTAATACTAATGCGATTGGTGATGTAATCTTGTCACTCTTATAATATTTTGCCTCTAGTCTTCCTGCAGGACCGGGTATAAAAATTTCAACTATTTTGTTATCCATAAATGTTATTGATTATTATTCTCAAAAAAAATTACATCTATCATAACTAAGCGACAATATGTTAACTTTTTTATGTGATGAATACTTGACTAAATTACTCAGGTATATATAAAAAGCCCATATAAATAAGGGTAAATATGAAACTAACATCTAAAGGTAGGTATGCAGTAATGGCATTAGCTGATTTAGCTAATTTCAATAGTGTTAATCCTGTATCTTTAAGAGATATATCCTTAAGACAAGGTATATCGTTAGATTTTCTAGAGCAGATTTTTTCAAAGCTAAAAAGACACAATATCGTCAAAAGCATTAGAGGTACGAATGGTGGTTACATTTTAAACAAAGATCCTGTTCAAATTAAACTAGCAAATATACTTAATGCTGTAGATGAAGAGGTTAAAACAGTTCAATGTAAGAAAGATTCAAAGAAAGGATGTAATAACAAAACATCAAAATGCATTACTCACAATTTGTGGGATGAACTTGAAATGCATATCAATTATTTCTTCGAGCAAAAAAATTTAAAAGATCTTATAACCAATACTTCTGAAGGTAGAAATTAAAATGGATACCAGAGAAAAAGAAATAGAAAAATTAAAAGATTATAAATATGGTTTTTCAACTGATATTGAAAATACAAGAGCTCCCAAAGGATTAAATGTAGAGGTTATTAAATTTATTTCAAATATTAAAAAAGAACCTAAATGGATGCTTGAGTGGAGGCTAAAAGCTTTCGAGAGACTAAAACAATTAGAAGAACCAAATTGGCAAAAACCAAAATATCCAAAAATAGATTACCAGGATCTTTATTATTATTCTGCACCAAAAAGCATGGATGATAAGCCTAAAAGTTTAGATGAGCTGGATCCAAAATTACTTGAAACATATAAAAAATTAGGAATACCACTACAAGAACAAGCAAGATTAAATGGTATAGCTGTAGATGCTGTATTTGATTCAGTCTCTGTTGCAACTACTTTTAAAGGTGAACTAAATAAAAAAGGAATAATTTTTTGTTCAATGTCTGAGGCAATTCAAGAACACCCTGAGCTTATAAAAAAATATCTAGGATCGGTAATTCCATTAACAGATCATTACTTTGCAACATTAAATTCTGCTGTATTTACAGATGGCTCATTTGTTTACATTCCAGAAGGTGTTAGGTGTCCAATGGAACTCTCAACGTATTTTAGAATAAACGCTACAGAAACAGGTCAATTTGAAAGAACATTAATTATTGCTGACAAGGGAAGTTATGTTAGTTATTTAGAAGGTTGTACAGCACCCATGAGAGATGAAAATCAATTGCATGCTGCTAACGTGGAATTAATTGCACTTGATGATGCGGAAATTAAATACTCAACAGTACAAAATTGGTATCCAGGTGATAAAGATGGAAAAGGGGGAATTTATAATTTTGTTACTAAAAGAGGTTTATGTAAGGGAAAAAATTCAAAGATTTCATGGACACAAGTTGAAACTGGTTCAGCAATTACATGGAAATATCCAAGTTGTATTTTAAAAGGAGATAATTCTGTTGGAGAGTTTTATTCAATAGCCATAACAAACAATCATCAAAAAGCAGATACTGGAACAAAGATGATTCATCTTGGAAAAAATACAAAAAGTAAAATAATTTCAAAAGGTATATCTGCTGGCTTTGCTGATAATACTTATAGAGGATTGGTAGATATCGCAAGAAATGCAGACAATGCGAGAAATTTCACTCAATGCGACTCATTACTGATGGGTAACAAATGTGGCGCACATACAGTGCCCTACATAAAAAATAAAAACTCTAGTTCAAACATAGAGCACGAAGCAACCACTTCAAAAATTAGTGAAGAGCAATTATTTTATTGCAATCAAAGAGGCCTAAATCAAGAAGAGGCTGTTAGTTTAATTGTTAATGGTTTCTGCAAAGAAGTGTTACAGCAGCTTCCAATGGAATTTGATAACTCTATTAAAAAAAAGCCTTTCAAGAAAAAGCCTTATCATAAAAAAAAATTTTTTAAAAAACCAGCTACTATTTAAATAATTCCTGTTATTGGAGAAGATGCACTTCCATATAAAGATTTTTCTATACGCCCGGCTAAGAACGATTGTCTGCCTGCTATTACAGCGTGCTTAAATGCTTGAGACATTAAAAATGGGTTTTTTGCTTTTGCTATCGCTGTATTAACCAAAACACCATCACAACCCAACTCCATTGCTATCGTCGCATCTGATGCTTGACCTAGTCCAGCATCAATTATTAAAGGAAGTTTTGTTTGATTTCTTATGATTTTTATATTTGTTGTATTTTGTATACCAAGGCCAGAACCTATTGGCGCTGCCAAGGGCATAATTGCATAGGCTCCTACGTTTTCTAATCTTTTTGCCATCAATGGATCATCATTGCAATATACCATTACTTTAAATCCCTCTTTAGTTAAAGTCTCTGTAGATTTTAAAGTTTCAATCATATCTGGAAATAAATTTTTTTTATCTCCCAGTACTTCAAGCTTTACTAATTTCCATCCACCAATTTCTCTTGCTAATCTTAATGTTCTAAGCGCCTCTTGAGAATTAAAGCACCCCGCTGTATTAGGAAGGTAAGTGATTTTTTTTGGATCTATATAATCCATTAATAGTGGTTTTTTTTTATTTAAAATATTAACCCGTCTAACAGCAACAGTAACTATCTCTGCTCCAGATAACTTGATGGCTTTGGCACATTCTGACATGCTCTTGTATTTTCCAGTACCAACTATTAATCTAGAGTTGAATTTTTTATTAGCTACTACCAGTTTATCTTTTATCAAT
>CAJQSG010000010.1 GCA_905612525.1 uncultured Candidatus Pelagibacter sp.
CTACAGGGCCTCTGGGCGGAAGTTTATTTGTCGAGATACCAACTTCTCCTCCAAAACCAAACTGACCACCATCAGCAAATTGTGTTGACGTGTTGTGCATTGCTATGGAACTTTTGACATTTTTCAAAAATTTTTGAGCAGTTTTTTTATTTTTGGTAACTATAGAATCGGTATGCATAGTTCCATATTTGTTAATATGATTAATTGCTTCTTCACAATTTTTAACAGCTTTCACTGATACAATTGCTGCTAGATACTCAGTAGACCAATCCTTTTCTTTTGTGGGATAAATCTTTCCTTTATAATGTTTCATTAAAAAACGATCTCCAAAAATCTTACAGTTATTTTCTTCTAGTTTTTTTAAAATAGGATTACAAAATTTTTTAACAATTTTTTCATGAAGTAAAATTGTTTCTGTAGCACCACAGATACCAGTGTTTCTTAATTTAGCATTATAGATAATATTTATAGCCATTTTTAATTCAGCATCTTTATCAATAAAGGTGTGACAGAGTCCTTCTAGATGTCCAATAATAGGTACGCTTGAGAAATCTTGCACTCTTTTTACTAATTGTTTCCCTCCCCGTGGTATGATTACATCAATATAATCATTCATTCTTGAAAGCATAAAATCTACCATTTTTCTATCCCTTGAATCAATAAACTGAATAAAGTCTTCACTAACTTTATTTTCTTTAAGAGATTTTCTAAATAATTTAGCTAAAATTCTATTTGTATTTATAGCCTCTGAGCCACCTTTTAAAATTATAGCATTACCAGATTTGAAGCATAAACTAGCAACATCAGATGTTACATTGGGTCTACTTTCATATATGATCCCAATAACACCAATAGGTATTGTTACTCTCTTAATTTTTAATCCATTAGGTCTACTCCATTTCTCAAGAGTAGTATCAACAGGGTCTTTTAGTTTAATAATTTTATTTATTGAGTTCTTTATATTATCCAATTTTTCTTGATCAATAGTCAGTCTATCAATTAAATTATCCTTTAATCCTTTTTTTAGAGCAAATTTTATATCTTTTATGTTTGCTTTAATTATAAAATTTTTCTCTTTATCTAATAATAAAGCATATCTTTTTAAAATTTTATTTTTTACCGAAGTATTAACTTTTTCAAGAGATGCTTTTTTAGCATTTTGTCCTATTAAATTCATATATCTAATCATTTTAAACCTCTACCATATCATCTTTATGTATAACTTCAGACCTTGAAATATATCCTAATATCTTTTCAATTTCTTTAGAATGGTGTCCCATAATTCTTAATATTTCATCAGATGAAAATGAACTTAAACCTCTAGCACATTCATAATTTTTTTTATTTAAAACTTTAATGTGGTCACCTTTTTTAAACCTACCAAACACTTTTGTGATTCCAGCTGCTAATAAACTCTTACCATTCGAAAGCGCTTGAGTGGCACCATCATCAATTACAATTTCTCCTTTAGGTGAAATTGAACTGATAATCCATTTTTTTCTAGCATCTAATTTAGTGATTTTTGGTAAAAACCACGTGCAATTATTATTTTTAATTATTTTTGTAATTGGTCTCATTAAAAGACCATTAGCTATTACCATTTGGCATCCTGACAGTTGACAGATTTTTGCTGCATCAATTTTAGTTTTCATTCCTCCTGTTCCATGTTCACCAATACTTTTGGTTGCAATTTTTTCTATATTCTTATCTATATTTCTTATTTCTTTTATTAATTTTGCATTTTTGTAAATTTTTGGATTTTGGGTGTAAAGACCATCAACGTCAGAAAGAAGTATTAGCGAGTCAGCACCAGATATTTGTGCAACTCTAGAAGCCAATCTATCGTTATCACCATATTTAATTTCTGAAGTTGCTATGGTGTCATTTTCATTAACAATGGGCACAAAACCTAATTGAAATAAATTATCAAACGTTCTCTTGGCATTTAAGGCCCTTCTTCTTTGCTCGGTATCTTCTAGTGTAAGTAAAATCTGAGATATATTAATTTTTTGTTTAAAAAATATTTCTGAGAATAAATTCATAAGCTCAATTTGTCCAATTGATGCTACAGCTTGACTTTTATCAATTTTAAGATTTTTTTTACTTAAGTTCAGCTTTTTGCAGCCCATAGCAATAGCACCGGAGCTAACAATAATAATCTTTTTATTTTCTTTAATTAGTTCTCGAATGTCTTTGGAAAATTCTAAAAGCCATTTTTTTCTAATCTTTTTATTATCATCTATTAATAAAGATGAACCAATTTTGATTACAATTATTTTAGAATTCTTAAGATACATAAGCAAGTAATTTAGCTTTAACTTTTGATACAGACCCTTTGTCTAATGTTGAAAGGGTTATTACCTCAGAATCTTTATTTTTAGAAAAGTTTTTCACAATTTTATTTACTTTTGCTTCATCTAATAAATCTATTTTATTTAATACAATTATTTCCTTTTTTTCAAGGATCTCTTTACTATAGCTACCAAGCTCTTTCTTAACTTGTTGATATGCATTTTCAATATTTTCATCAGTAATATCTATTAGATGCATTAAAGTTTTGCATCTTTCTATGTGTTTTAAAAATTGAATTCCAAGACCTACACCTTCATGTGCACCCTCAACTAAACCTGGAATGTCAGCTAAAGTTATTTCTTTGTCATCATAAGTTGCCACACCAAGGTTTGGATTTAAAGTTGTAAACTTATAATTTGCTATTTTAGGTGTGGCATTTGTAATGGATGCTAATAAGCTAGATTTACCAGCGTTGGGTAAACCTACAATACCAACATCAGCAATAGTTTTTAGTTGAAGCCAAATTATATATTCTTCACCTGTTGAACCTTTTGTGAATTTTTTTGGGGCTCTATTTGTAGAGCTTTTGAATCTAGTATTCCCAAGACCACCCTTGCCACCCTTGGCTACAACAAATTTTTCACCCTCTTTTTTAAAATCATAAATTAAAGTTTTATTATCTTCTTCAAAAACTTGTGTACCTATTGGAACTTTTAAAAATAAATCATCTCCTCCATGACCAGTACGATTTTGTCCAGAACCATTTACTCCTCTTCCTGCTTTGTGATGTTGTTGAAATCTATAATCAATGAGAGTATTTAAGTTTCTTTCTGATCTTAAGAATATGGTACCACCTTTGCCACCATCCCCACCATCAGGTCCACCATACTCAATAAATTTTTCTCTACGAAAACTAGGAGACCCATGTCCACCGTTGCCAGCTTTTACATAAATTTTTACTTGATCTAGAAATTTCATAATACAACTGTTAGTTTTTAGTTGTACTACTAATTAGGTTTTACTGAAACGAATGTTCTGTCTAATCTACCTTTTTTAAATACTACTTTTCCTTCAACAACAGAAAAAATTGAATGATCTTTACCCATTCCTACGTTTTCACCAGGAAAAATTTTTGTTCCTCTTTGTCTAACTATTATGTTTCCAGGAATTACTACTTCGCCACCATACTTCTTAACACCAAGTCTACGACCAGCACTATCTCGTCCGTTTCTCGATGATCCACCTGCTTTTTTTGTAGCCATATTTTATTTACTTGCTGTTTCTGCTTCTACTTTAGCTTCCACTTTTTCAATTTTTTTCTTTGGTTTAACCATTTTTTCTGCTTCAGCTAAAACTTTTCCATCTTTTGAAAAAATTTTACTAATTCTTATTAATGAATATTGTTGTCTATGACCATTTTTTCTTCTTGAATTTTGCCTTCTTCTTTTCTTGAAGATTAATATTGTTCTATTTTTTCCATTTTCGATAAGGTTAGCTTCAACTTTTGCTCCCTCAACAGTTGGTGAACCAACTTCTATGATTTTATCGTCTCCATACGCCAGGATTTCTTTAAATTCTATTTTAGTCTCAGCTTTAGAATCCTCTAATCTTTCAATTTTAAGTATTTCTCCAGCCTTTACTTTGTACTGTTTTCCACCTGTTTGTATGATTGCGTATGACATTGTTTAATCTATTTTTTATAAGCAGCAATATAGTCTCGAGCCTATTATAGTCAAGTCCGAATAAGTTAGAAATTGTCCTTTAAATCCCTTAATTTTGAAAAGGTCTCTACATTGCTAGACTTAAGAAAAATATTACACTCCAATTCATCCTTAATAGTTGATGGAATAGTGGGTAGTCCACTTCTTAACTTTGTATCGATATCATGTATCTTAGTTATGAGATTTTCATTGTTCGCATCATGAATTAAACAAAAATCTGAATTTTTTTTAGTATATTCATGACCACAATAAATTTTAGTATTTTGTGGCAGTTTTTTTAATTTCATCAAAGAATCAAACATCTGAGAGTATGTGCCTTCAAATATTCTTCCACACCCTAATGAAAAAAGGGTATCCCCAGTAAAAACAGATTCTTCTCTATAAAAATAAAAACATATGTGACCAAGAGTGTGCCCCGGAATATAGATTATCTTAGCTTCAAAATTTTCATGCATCCATGTTTGTTGATCGCTAAGCAATATATCTATTTCAGGAATTCTTTCTTGGTCCTCTTTGTACCCAATAACACGTGCTCCATATTTTTCTTTTAATTTTTTATTTCCACCTACATGATCATAATGGTGGTGTGTATTTAATATAAACTTTAATTTAATTTGATTATTCTCTAAATATTTAATAATAGGGTCAGCTTCACTAGGATCAATTACACATGCAGTATTATTTACCTCATCAATTATCAAATAAGAGTAGTTATCTTGCAGACAAGGTATTATTTTAATTTTCATTTATCTCTCAATTAAAAAAATTCCCAATTCTGCTGATAGATTTTTTATATTAAGATTTGTTTCATTAATAGAAGAAGTTTTTTCATTGCGAAGTGCTAATGCTTTATCTAATTTAATTTCTCTATCATGACAAAAGTTATAAAAATCTTTAATCGTACACATATGTAGATTTGGAGTATTATACCATTCATCAGGTAAATTTTTTGTAATAGGCATTGTTCCTTTTATCATTAAGTGAAGTCTTACTTTCCAAAACCCAAAATTTGGTACAGTAACAATAGCCTTTTTCCCTACCCTTAAAAGTTCCTGAATAACTATTTCTGGATTTAGGAAAGCTTGAAGTGTCTGACTTAAAATCACAAAATCAAAAGAGCTATCTGGAAATTGTATAAGATCTTTTTCTGCATCCCCTTCAATGACAGTTAAACCTTTACTTACACACTTTTGAGAGTTATTTTTAGAAATTTCAATTCCTCTTATATCTATTTCTTTATTGATTTTTAAATACTCCATTAATGTTCCATCTCCACATCCAACATCTAAAACTCTTGTGTTTTTTTCAATAAAATCTGAGATTATTTTAAATTCTTGTTTCATTCTTGGATTGTTAAGTAAGAGTTGTTAATATAATTTTTTAAGGTATTTAAAAATTCTGGAACATTTAAAAGAAAAGAATCATGTCCTTTGTCAGACTCAATTTCGACAAAAGCAACATCTGCTCCAATGGCATTTAAGGCTATAACAATTTCTTTGTTCTCGGAAGTTGGATAGAGCCAATCAGAAGTGAATGATATAACAAGAAATTTGGTTTTAGTCTTTTCAAAAGCTTTTGATAAATTTCCACCATATTCCTTAGTCAAGTCAAAGTAATCCATAGCTCTTGTAATATACAAATAACTATTGGCGTCAAACCTATCAACAAATACAGACCCTTGATGTCTTAAATAACTTTCTATTTGGAAATCTGCATCAAAACTAAATTTTAAATCATCTCTTTCTTGTAATTTTCTTCCAAACTTTTCTTGTAAACCATTTTTAGATAAATAAGTTATATGAGCAGCCATTCTTGCAACAGATAAGCCTTTAGCAGGGTTGGTATTTTGATTTGCATAGTCTCCATTTAACCAGTTTGTGTCAGCCATTATAGATTGTCTTCCAAGTTCGTTAAAAGCAATATTTTGTGCTGAGTGGCTTGAAGTACAGGCAATTGGAATTGCTATTCTTGCTTTTTCAGGAAAATTACTTATAAATTGAAGAACTTGCATACCACCCATAGACCCACCCATAACTGCAAGTAATTTTTTAATTTTAAAAAAATCTAAAAGATTGTATTGTGCATTTACCATGTCGTTTATTGTAATAATAGGGAAAGTGGTTCCATAAACTTTATTTGTATCAGAGCTAGTATTACTAGGGCCAAAAGAACCTAAGCACCCACCAATTACATTGGCACAAATCACAAAATATTTATCTGTATCGATAGCCTTATTAGGACCAACAGCATATGACCACCAACCATCTTTTTTAGTTATTGGGTTTATTCCAGAAACAAATTGATCACCTGTTAAGGCATGAAAGACTAAAATGGCATTATCCTTTTTGTCATTAAGAACACCGTAGGTCTCATAAGCTAAGGGAAAATTATTAATAGTTTGGCCGCAATCTAATTTTAGCGGTTTATCAATTATTAGGCTCTTTATGTTTGCATTTTGATTCATAAATAATAGCTAAATTTGAATTGTGAGATAAAAAAACTAATTTAGCGGTTTTTTTAAGCGCTCGCAATTCAGTTAAATCAGCGCACATTTTTTGTACTAGATAGTATTTCTTATGTCAAATTTTTTAAAAAATGACTTATTCTGTATGAAAGTTTAATATTTTATTTATAAGATTAATACAATGACAGTTCCAAAGTTTAAAAAATTTAGAATAGAGGCCTATAAACCAGGAAAATCAAATTTAGGCAAATTCAAAAATATCATTAAATTATCAGCAAATGAGTCGGCATTAGGTGTTAGCTCAAAAGTAAAGAAGGTTTTAAGTAATAAAAATTTGATTCTGTCTAAATATCCAGACAGTAAAGCAAAAATTTTAAGAAAAGAAATTTCAAATAAACTTAATTGTGATTTTAATAAAATTATTTGTGGTGCAGGGTCCGATGAAATAATTCAGATGATTTGTCAGCTATATTTAAAACCATCAGATGAAGTGATTGTACCTCAATATAGTTTCTTAATGTATAGAATTTATGCACAAATTGTTGGAGCAAAAGTTGTTTTTTCAAAAGAAAAAAATTTTAAAGTTTCAGTAGCAGAAATAATTAAAGAAGTTACAAAAAAAACAAAAATAGTTTTTATTGCTAACCCAAATAATCCAACAGGTACTTATTTAAGTAAACTAGAATTATTAGAATTAAGAAAAAAATTAAAAAAAAATATTCTATTAGTCTTAGATGATGCATATTTTGAATATATGAAAAATAAAGATTATAAATCAAGCTTAGATCTATTTAAAAATAAGGATAATGTATTTGTAATAAGAACATTTTCTAAAATTTATGGATTAGCCTCTTTAAGAGTTGGTTGGGGTTATGCTTCAAAAAAAATTATTAATGCGATGAATATAATTAAACCACCATTTAATGTAAATCAACTTGCACAAATTGCAGCAACAGAAGCTTTAAAAGATAAAAATTTTGTTATGCAATCTGTAAAGCATAATATTATAGAAGCAAATCATATTAAAAACATTTTAGAAAAACTAAATATTTTTTCAAACGAAGTAACAGCTAATTTTTTATTACTAAATTTTGATAAATCTAAATTTTCAGCTAATTATGTTTTTAATAAATTAGAATCAAAAGGAATCATATTAAGATCTACAGAAGATGGGTATAATATTAAAAACAAATTAAGATTAACAATTGGATCTAAAAAAGAGAATGCAAAATTTATAAAAGCAATTAAGGTTATATTTAACTAGTTATGAAAAATATTTTAATTATAGGGTGTGGTTTAATTGGATCATCATTATTAAGATCAATAGTGGATAAAAAAGTAGCAAAAAAAATATTTATTTATGAAAAATCTAAACAAAATATTTTAAAAATTAAAAAATTAAAGCTACCCTGTGAAATTACAAGTGATTTGAAAAAAATTATCCCAAATCTAGATTTGATAATATTTTGTATCCCATTAGGTGAATATGAAAAAATAATTTTAAAATTAAATAAATACCTGTTACCGAAAACTATCATCACAGATGTTGGTTCTTCTAAAGAAAAATCTATGGAATTAATTAAAAAGAGATTAAAAAAAGGAATCTTTTGGACGTCCAGCCATCCTATAGCAGGATCAGAAGTTAGTGGCCCTGAGCATGGTGTCAAAAATTTATTCCATAATAAGTGGTGCATATTAATAAAAGAAAAAAACACTAATAGGAAACACCTTCAGGCACTAAGTAAGTTTTGGAAAAAAATTGGTTCTAAAGTTACAATTATGGACCCTAAAAAACACGACACAGTATTTTCTATGACAAGTCATTTACCTCACTTAATCGCATACAACTTAGTTAAAACCGCTACAGACTTTGAAAAGCAACAAAGATATGAATTAATTAAATTTAGCGCAGGTGGTTTAAGAGATTTTTCAAGAATTGCTGCATCTAATGAAATTATGTGGAGAGACATATTTTTTAATAATCAAAAAAATATTACAAAGGCTATTGACTTATTTATTAAAAATTTACTTTCATTTAAAAACGATATTCAATCTAAAAATAATAAATCTATTATTAAAAAGTTAGTTGATACTAAGAAAGTTAGAAAAAAAATAATTAAATTAAAACAAGATATTAACAAACCAGATTTTGGTAGAAGTTAATATTTTATAGAAGATACTTTTTTTACTATCAACTTTGCTGTTCTTTCAATTCTATCTATTGTTTTTGTTATAGACATAATTAAAACTTTTTTTTTAGGTCCATATGCATGAATTAATTCTTTTGCATTGATACAAATTGCAACATGTCCTTTCCAAAATATAACATCACCTTTTTTAAATTTATTTATTTTGATATTACCCTTCGAATATTTTAATTGATTCCTTGTATCTCTAGGATAAAATTTATTATTATAATAATAGAATAACTGTAAGATAGCTGAGCAATCTATTCCTTTATAGGTCTTGCCACCCCAAACATATTTAGTTCCCAAAAATAATTTTAATACTCTCAGGTAGTTTTGTTCCACATGATCAATTCTCCTAATATCTTTTTTTATAACCCATTTATTTTTTTCAAATTCTACAAACTTTTTATCTTTCTGAATTATTGAAATTTTTGATGCAAATGGTAAAGAATATTTTGTCTTATGTTTTTGTTTATTAAAAATGTTAGCTTTTAAATTAAATATTTTATGTGTAGGATTACAATCATTCGTATAATTCTCATCTTTAATATATCCAATATAATTATCGTATGATGTTTTTATTCTTAACCAACTTTTATTTTTTGATAATACTTTGAATTTTTCTCCATATAAGATTTGTGAACTTATTGGAGATTTTTTAGAAGATCTCTCATAAATATTTGTAAGTTTATTCTTAAAAAAAAAATTATTTTTCATTTAAATTCAATTTATCTTTTATTATCCAGAGAAACACCAGAGAAGGAATCACCATTAATGATGTAATAATAAAAAAAATGGCCCAATCATTGTGAAGGTTTTCAGAAGTGTTCAAAAATTGTAATTTATCAACAACGAAACCAGAAAAGGATGAAAATATATTTTTTCCAAACGTTGCCAATGATGCCATTAGAGCATAATGACTAGCAGTATAGGTTCTATCAACTAAAATTGATACAAATGCTACAAAAACAACTGTTGAAATAGATTCTGTAATTTGATCCAGAATTACTGCAGTTGCAAAAAGAAATTCTGAGTTTCCGTACCAAGCAAGAGCTGAAAAAAGCAAATTTGTTGATGCCATTAATAATCCCGCAATAATCATAGCCTTAATCAAACCCGAACGTATTGCAAAAAAACTTCCAACTAAAGTGAAGCAGATTGTAACGATCCATCCATAACCACCAGAATAAATAGCAATTTGTTTTTTTGAAAATCCCATATCATCATAAAATACTATGGACATCTTTCCTAGAAAGGCTTCTCCAATTTTGAAAAGAAATAAAAAAACTATAATATAAATTCCAATTTTTGTACCTTTGCTTTTAAAAAAACTTATAAAAGGGCCACTTACTGTCCCTATAATCCACGCAATTTTTGTATTAAACGAGTTAGACGAACCAAGCTTAGTAAGAATTAATTGATCATTTTTTTGTTGATGAATTTTTCTTTCAAGTGAATCTTTTTCACTAATAAACATCAATCCTATATTGCAGGCTAAAATTAATATAGTTAGTAAAAGAAAGGTTATTTGCCAGAAATTTTCATAACCTAATTTTTCAAAATAATCAGCTGTCAAGAAGGTGATTACTTTACCAAGTTTGAAACCGGTATACCAACCTATGACCATTACGCCAGCACCCGCAGACATTGAGGCTCCATCAGCTTTATCAATTTGTTCAATTCTTAAAGCATCAGTCACAATATCTTGTGTAGATGAAGCAATTGCAATAATTAATCCTACCAACCCAACTATCCATATATTTTCCTTTGGATTACTTAGGCCCCATATAATTAAGCTTAAAAAAATTATTGATTGCATAATTACAACCCAGCTTTTGCGGTGGCCTATTTTATTTGTTAACCAGGGTATTCTAATACGATCTACAATAGGAGCCCACAACCAGTTAAATCCATATACTATACCTATTAGAGATAAAAAACCTATTTGACTCCTAGAGAAATCATTATCTCTTAGCCAAAGTGAGAGAGCACTATAAATTAATACAAAAGGAAAACCTTGAATTATTCCTAGTAATAAAATTCGTGCCATTTTTCTTTCAAAATAAAGAGAAAGAGTTTTGAAGAGTGATTGTTTTTTTATTTCAATCATAATTAATTTCTCCAAAACGAAGGCAGAAAGAGCACCAGTATAGCAAATAATTCTAATCTGCCCAAGATCATTCCAAGACTTAAAATCCATTTAGATATTTCCGGTATACTTGAAAAATTACCATTAGGACCAATTGTAGAGCCTAAACCAGGGCCAACGTTGGAAATTGATGTGGCTGCGCCAGAGATTGAGGTTACAAAGTCTAAACCACTTAAAGATAGAAGCGCAGTTATTAAAAAAAATATAACCAAGTAAAGAAAAATGAAAGAGATAATGGAAGCCATAAATTTATCGTCTACTTTATTTTTATCATACTTAATTATGAATATGCCTCTTGGATAGATAATTTTTTTTAATTGGTTAATAATAAATAGATATAAAATTTGAATTCTAAAAATTTTAATTCCACAAGTTGTTGAACCTGCACAGCCACCAATGAACATTAGAGTTAAAAAGAAAATTAGTGGAAAATTTCCCCATCCATCAAATTCTCCAGTGACATATCCTGTGCCAGTTAAAATAGAAATAACGTTAAAAAAAATTGCTCTTATATTAATTTGAGAAAGATCTTCATTTTGAAAAAGGAAATAAATAAAAAGTAGAATAATTGAAAAAATAATTATTTTAATAAATGATTTAATTTGAACATCTGAAGTAAATATTTTTTTATTACCATTTAAAAATTTTATATAAGCAATAAAAGGTAAACTACCCAGAATAATAAAAACCATTGATGATATTTCAATAGATAGACTGTTAAAATATCCTATAGACTCATTATAATTTGAAAAACCACCTGTTGCTATTGTAGTCATGGAGTGTGTTAGACTGTCAAAAATATTCATACCAAAAATTTTATAAGTAACAGCACAAAGTGTTGTTAACATTAAATAAACATAAATTAATCTAAGAGAAATTTCCTTAGACTTTGGTAATAATTTTTCAGAAGAATCGTTACTCGAAATTTTAAATAACTGCATTCCTCCAACATTCATTATTGGCATTAGAGTTATTGCCATTACAATAATACCAATTCCACCTAGCCACTGAAGCATAGCTCTCCATAAAAGTATTGATCTGGGTGCATTTTCTAAATTTGAAATAATTGTAGATCCGGTAGTAGTAATGCCAGACATACTTTCAAAAAATGAGTCAGTAATAGATAACTCAAGACTAGAAAAAATAAAAGGTAAAGACCCAAATATTGCAATACTCAACCATGAAAGAGCGGTTAACAAAAATGCTTGTTGTAAGTTTAACCTTTTATCATGATTTAAATTTGTTAAAAAAAATAAAATACCAAATATTATTGAAATTATTGAAGCTCCTATAAAAGAAGAATCAATTTCTGAATAAATAAATTGAGTTAAAATTGGAATCATCATGAAAATTCCAAGAATAATTTGCAAAACACCCAAGGTAAAAAAAACAGTTTTATAATTAGACATTTTGAAAGAACATTATTTTATGGTAAATAAATTTCAACTCTATAAGAATTAACAATAACATCAAATATAAGATATTTCTTATTAAACAAAGTGATTGAAAAAGACAATTTAGATAAAACTAGCGCATGGCCCTTTGTTGAGGCTAAAAAAATGCTGCGTGAAAGAAAATCCTTTATTGAAAAAAAAGGTAAGATTATTTTACAAACAGGATACGGCCCAAGTGGATTGCCCCATATAGGAACATTTGGTGAAGTGGCCAGAACATCGATGATGGTTAATGCAATAAAACAACTAACCGATATACCAACAGAAATTATAACTTTTTCAGATGATATGGATGGTTTTAGAAAAGTTCCTGAAAATGTACCGAATCAAGAGCTATTAAATAAAAACCTACATAAACCTTTAACTCAAGTTCCAGATCCATTTGAAAAATTTTCAAGTTTTGGTGAGCACAACAATGAAATGTTAAAAGATTTTTTAGATAAATTTAAATTTGAATATAATTTCAAAAGTTCCTCAGTTCTTTATAAGAGTGGTTTTTTTAATACAACCCTAAAATTAATTTTAGAAAATTATCAGGGTATTATGGATATAATTCTTCCAACACTTGGTAAAGAAAGGCAAAAAACTTATAGTCCCTTTTTACCCATATGCCCAGATACTGGCAAGGTTTTAGAAATTCCAGTTTTAGAAATATTAAAAGAAAAATCTAAAATCATTTTTAATAATAATGGAAAAAAACTTGAAACAAGTATTTTAGACGGAAACTGTAAATTACAGTGGAAAGTAGATTGGGCTATGAGGTGGTATGCACTTGATATAGATTTTGAAATGTATGGAAAAGATTTAATCGAAAGTGCAATATTATCTTCAAGAGTAGTCAAATTGATTGGTAAAAAAAATCCATCTGGCTTTGCTTATGAATTATTTTTAGATGAAAAAGGAGAAAAAATTTCCAAGTCAAAAGGTAATGGAATTACTATTGATCGGTGGTTAGAATATGCATCTCCTGAAAGTCTTTCATTGTATATGTATCAAAATCCTAAAAGAGCAAAAAAACTATACAAAGAAATAGTTCCAAAAACTGTTGATGAATATTTAGATTTTATGGAAAAAGCGAAAAATCAAAATGAATTACAGCTATTAATGAACCCAGTTTGGCATGTTCATAATGGATCAATTCCAAAAGAAGACAATATTATGAGTTTTTCAATGCTTTTAAATTTAGTAGAAGCTAGTAATGCAGACACAAAGGAATTACTTTGGAAATTTGTAAAAAAGTACAAAAAAGATATTTTAGAAAAAAATTATCAAATTTTTGATAATTTAATCGGCTATGCTATTAGATATTTTAACGATGTAATCAAGCTACAGAAAAAATATAAAAAACCAGGTTCAAACGAAAAAATAGCATTACAGGCTCTAGTCAAAACTCTTGACGATTGTAATGATGCAATGTTACCTGAGGATATTCAAACATTAATATACTCAACTGGAAAAGAAAATGGGTATTCAGAAAATCTACGTGATTGGTTTAAGTTAATTTATGAAGTTGTGTTTGGGGATGAGAATGGTCCAAGAATGGGTTTTTTTATAAGCTTTTTTGGAGTTAACGAAACTAAAGAACTAATAAAAGAAAAAATAAAATAATGTTTTCAAAATTCAGATCACTAATTTTTAAAATTGATCCTGAAACTGCTCATAATTTAGCAATTAAATCTTTAAGATTAAATTTAACACCAAATTTAATGGATGAAAATAAAGATGACCCAACGTTTAAGACTAAACTATTCGGTAAAGAAATAGACAACCCAATTGGAATGGCTGCTGGATTTGATAAAAATGCTGAAGTTTATAATTCTTTATTTAAACTTGGATTTGGGTTTGTTGAAGTGGGGACCGTTACACCCCTTGAGCAATATGGAAATCCGAAACCAAGAGTATTTAGATTAGTTGAAGATCAAGCACTTATAAATAGATTGGGATTTAATAATTTAGGAGCAGAAAATGTAAGTAATAGAATTAGATCTAATTTAAATAAAGGTTTATTGGGAATTAATATAGGTCCCAATAAAGATAGTAGTGATCGAATAAATGATTATTTAGTTGGCCTTAAAACCTTTCATGATATTGCTGATTATATTACAATTAATATTTCCTCACCTAATACAGAAAATTTACGAAGTTTTCATGACGAAACTAAATTTGATGAATTAATGAACTTAGTTCAAGAAGAAAAAATTAAGCTTAAATCTAAAATACCAATTGTCGTAAAAATTTCTCCTGATATTTCAGATAAACAAATTGAAGTATTAAGTAAAATATTGTTAGAACATAAAGTAAGTGCAATAATCGTTTCAAATACAACTGCAAGAAATAGAGATAAATTAAACAATATATTGAAATATCAAAAGGGTGGTTTATCTGGAAAACCTCTGGAAGAAGAGGCTAATAAATTAATAAGTAAGTTTTATAAATTATTAAAAAATAAAATTGAAATTATTGGAGTAGGTGGTGTGGACTCAGGGGAAAGTGCGCATAGAAAATTTTTAGCTGGCGCAAGTTATGTTCAATTATATACTGGTATGGTTTTTCAAGGCCCCAATATTGTTGGAAAGATAAAAAAAGAGCTAAAAGAAATATTAATTGCTGATGGGATTAAGAATTTTAGAGAAATAATAGGCAAGAAAGAACCCAATTAAAGCTAATAAACTTGACGAGGTCACTAACTCATCTTATATAGTCACTAAATATTATGTCTAAAAAATGTGAATTAACCGGTAAAATACCTATGAAAGGTCACAATGTTAGTCATGCTAACAATAAGACTAATAGAAGATTTTTACCAAATTTAAAAAAAACAAAGTTCACAAGTGAGCTTTTAAAAAGAAGTTTAACACTAACTGTAAGCAATGCAGGCATGAGATGTGTTGATAAAAAAGGTACTTTTGATGAATTTTTAAAGACTGTAAAAAATAAAAATATATCGCCAAGATTAAAAAAATTAAAAAAAAGTATATTAATTAAGTCACCATTCATAAAAAAAGCACCTAAAGTATCTCCTAGCAAATCAGCTTAATGAACAAAATTTTTATAATACTCTCATTTATAATGGGAGTTGTAGTCTTAGCTTCAAATTATTTAGTACAATTTCCAATTCAATACTATGGATTGGAGGAAATACTAACCTATGGAGCCTTTAGTTACCCAGTTGCATTTTTGATTACAGATTTAGCTAATAGATCTTATGGAAAAATAGTTGCCAGAAAAATTGTTTATGTTGGTTTTATTATAGGGATCGTATTTACTCTTTTCTTTTCAACAAATTTTGCAGACTTAATTTCAGTCAGAATTGCTATAGGTTCAGGCACAGCATTTATAGTTGCGCAGTTGTTGGATGTTAAAATTTTTGATTATTTAAGAAAAAAGAAATGGTTTGTTGCTCCACTAACTTCATCGTTAATTGGATCTACTGTTGATACATTTCTATTCTTTTTTATCTCATTTTATGCAACAGGAATACCATGGGTTACTTTATCTCTAGGTGATTTAGCGGTTAAAATATTCGTTGCTTTAGTAATGCTAGTTCCATTCAGGTTATTATTAGGAACTCTTAAAGCTTCAAAAGCTTAATATAAAAACTTGTAAGATAAAATTTTATAGGCAAGTTTTGCTACAAGAAAATTGTAAGAATTAAAACCTTTTATAGGCGAAAGTTCATTTATATCTGCACCAACAATATTAGAGTTTTTAGCAGCTATTCTTATAATGTCTAAAGTTTCATCCCAGAGCAATCCTCCTGGCTCAGGTGTTCCCGTTGCAGGCATAATGCTCGAGTCTAATCCATCGACATCAAAAGTTAAATATACAGTTTTATTTCTTATCATTTTTTTAAAATTTTTTAAGTCCCATTTTTTTTTATCTTTTGCCCAAAAAATATTAATTCTAGAAGAGTTTTTCTTTAAAAAGGGTATTTCACTTTGAGATATATTTCTAATCCCAAATGAAATTAAGGATACATTTTCATGATCTAGACATCTTTTGATAGCTGAGGCATGAGAAAATTTTTCACCATTATAGCTTTCTCTTAAATCTGCATGCGCATCAAAATGTAGTAAACATATTTCTTTGTATTTTTTTACAAATGGAACAATACACCCAGGCGTTATTGAGTGCTCCCCACCAAAAGTGATTGGAAATAGTTTTTTATCTAATATTTCTTGATTTATGTCAGACATCTTTTTAAGAGCTTTTTTAATATCTTTATCAATTTTAAATGGTTTTAAAGTTTTAATTCCAATTTTTTTGTAGGGCTCACAATGTAATTCTTCATCATATAATTCAACCTGATGTGATGCTTTGATAATTTCTTTGGGGCCATTACGAGTACCACCACCATAACTTACAGTTTTTTCTAAACCAAATGGAACAACTACTACTTTTTCTTTAAAATTAACATCATTGTCAATTCCAAGAAATCCGTTTTTATTAGAAAGATATTTCAATTTTATTTAAATATTTTTGAGAAGTTTTTTCTCGTTCTATTTTTCCAGTCACCTTTATGATATGCGTCACTTGCAATCAAAGGAAGGACACTAGTTGCTTCTGCAAAAACCATCTGTTCTTTTGCAATATCTACTTTACCCCAAGAGCTCGCCTCCTTTAATGTAGAGCTACTACAAGCACCATCTCTAGAGTCTGCAACCGTAATTTGAACTGCATATTTATGCATTTCAACTTCTTTTCCTAAAAGTTCAGCGCAGATAACTGTATCTTGAACAAAATTTTTTGGAACTCCACCACCTATCATAAATAAGCCGGATCCTTTTGATTGAATTTTTATTTCTGTTAATTCACGAAGCTCTCTAATCGAATCTATGGTAATATGATTTTTAGGATTATTTTCTTGGTGAGTCACCAATCCAAAACCAGCACTTGAGTCTGTAAATGCAGGACAAAATATAGGAACATTATTGTCATATGCTGTTTCAATTAAAGAATCTTTTTTTTTAGAGTTTTTCTTTAAATATTTACCCATTTCATAAATAAATTCTCTTGAGGTGTAACTTCTTGGTTCCAGGGTATCAGCTATTTCACATATTTTTTGGTCACATTCTTGCAATTCTTCTTCATCAATATAGGTATCATAAATTCTATCTATATAGTTTTTTCGTAACTCAGTGTCATCTTGAAACTGTGAACCTTGATAATGTTTAAAACCTAAAGCTTCAAAAAAATCCATATCTACTATAGATGCTCCTGTGGCGATTATTGCATCAATCATATTGTATTTAACTAAATCTTTATAAATATTCATGCACCCTGCAGCGGATGTTGAACCTGCTAGTGTTAAAAAAATAGTGCAATCTTTATCTTTAATCATTTCATTAAAAATATTGGCTGCGTTTGCTGTTTCTCTTGAAACAAAAGACATTTTTTCCATTGAGGAAATAATCTTTCTTGCATCAAATGATGTAATATCAATGTGTTCAACTGGATTCCGTAGAAAGTCTTTTTTACTATTATGAGTTAAATTTTTATTCTCTGACATTAAGCGACTAATATATCTTTATTACTGTCTTTACCATACAATGTCATTATAGGCTCATCTTCCACTTCATAAATTTCATCTGAATAAAAACCATTAAATTGAGTTCTGAAAGTTAAGCCATATGCACCTAGTTGACCCAGCTCAATATAATCATTTTCTTTAATATTATTTGGAAGTAGAAAAGGTCCCTTCATATAGTCCATGCTATCACATGTGGGGCCATAAAAATCGAATGCAGTTAATTTTTTAGATATTATTTTTCTATTTTTAATTAAACGAGAAGGGTAAACTATATTTGGTGTACCGGCATCAAAAAGAGTTCCATACGTTCCATCATTAATATAAAGTTTTTGTTTTTTTCTAAGATTTACTCTTACAATTGTTGACCCACTTTCCGCAACTAGTGCTCTTCCAGGCTCACATAATATCTCAGGAAGTCTTACCAATTTTAAATTAGCTAAACTTTTTTTTATTTCTTCAAAATAATTATCTAAAGATTGAGGTACAAGATCTGGGTAAATCGCAGGAAATCCACCTCCAATATTAATATAATCTGGGATTATTTTAGTTTTTTTTATTATATTTCCAATATCTGCAATCCCTTTTATATATGAAATAGGATGCATACATTGTGATCCTACATGGAAACTTAAACCTATTTTTTTTGCATATTGTTTTGTCAATCTCAATAAACCAGTCGCCTCAGATATGGATGCTCCAAATTTTTTCGATAAATCTATTTCAGCGTGTTCATTTGAAACAGCTACTCTTACAAACAACTCAAGGTCTTTTGCCCGGTTAGTTGTTTCAATAATTTTTATTAATTCATCTTTAGTATCAAGGGAAAAAGCTTTAACATTATATTTAAAGTAAGCCTCTTTAATACTTTCTCTACTTTTAATCGTATGCATGTATGAACATTTTGCATTAGGGTCAATTTTTCTTATATCTTTAATTTCTTGAATAGAGGCTACATCAAAGTTTTCAATCCCACTCTCAACTATTGTTTTTAAAACTTCAGGATGTGGATTAGTTTTTACTGCGTAAAGAACCTTACCAGGAAATTTATTTCTAAAATATGTAGAAGCTGATTGTATTGATTTTTTCCTAATACAATAGATAGGTTTTTCCGGTTTTAGTTGACTTATAAGTTCATCAACAGTTTTAAATTTTTGCATTAAGTCTCCAAAAAAAATTTAATAAAAAAAAGTTTTTAAAATATTAAAAACTTTCATACAAATTATGCAATTAAGGCAATAATTAATTAATGTAAAGTAAATAATAGGTGTTGAAAATATTAGATTAAGCCCCATATTAATCTTATGGTTGAACTAAATAATTTAAAAAAACTAAGTGATTTCGATAATAAATCCTTATTAATAGTTGATGACGATAATCCTTTCAGAGAAAGACTCGCTAGAGCAATGGAAAAAAAAGGATTTGAAGTATTTCAAGCTGAGAGTGTACAAAAAGGAATTCAATCAGTTAAAGAAAAAAAGCCAGGATTTGCAGTTGTTGACCTGAGATTGGCTGATGGAAATGGCCTTGAAGTTGTAAAGCAAATACAAATTTCAAATGCAACCAGCAGAATAATTATGTTAACTGGTTATGGGAACATACCGACTGCTGTAGCGGCTATTAAAGAGGGTGCTATTGACTATCTTGCAAAACCAGCTGATGCAGATGATGTTGAAAAAGCATTATTAGCAGATCCAGAGAAAAAAGCTGAACCACCAGAAAATCCCATGTCAGCAGACAGGGTTAAATGGGAGCACATTCATAGAGTTTTTGAATTATGTAATAGAAATGTTTCTGAAACTGCCAGAAGGCTTAAGATGCATAGAAGAACCTTACAAAGAATATTATCTAAAAGATCGCCTAGATAAATTTTCTGAACTTGATAATTTTTTTGGCTAACAAGGTTAATAGACAGATTTTAAATAATTCAGCTAATAAAAAAGGCATGACCCCTAATTGAAGTATTGGCTTGTCCCAACCAATTAATGCTCCAAGCCAAAGAACTCCAAATAAATAGATTGTAGAAACAGAAAATATTAATTTGCTAAAAATTACAAAAATATTATTTTTTAAATTTAAGTAGCCAGCAAAAAACACGGCAGATAAAAAGCCTATTAAGTAACCCATTGTTGGGCCAGTAAAATAAACTAAACCTATGCCTTTTTCAGGAGAACCAGAAAATACTGGTATTCCAATAATTCCCTCAAGAAGATAAACTCCTACTATTGCAAGACCAATTTTATATCCAAAAGCTAACCCTAAAAAAAGAACCATAAATGTCTGCATTGTCATAGGCACAGGATAAAAAGGTATTTTTAATTTAGCAGAAACAGTTAGAGCGATCGTTCCAAAAAAAACTACTATAAATGTTTTTAAAACTTTTTGAATTAAATTTGTTTTTAGAAGATCCATTATGATAAATTTACTATTTATTATTATAATAATCTAGTTTTTTATCAATCTAAGAAAAACATCCTCTAAATCACCATCATCAGTGGATATATCTATAATTTTGACATTATTTTTCTTAATTAGACTAATTAATTCTTCCATATGAATTTTGCTTTTTTCATAAGATACACAAATTTCTGTACCTAATTTTGATATTACTTTTAAAGAATCTATGTCGTTATCTTTAATATCAATTATTTTATCTGTTTTAATAGTTATTTTTTTTGTTTGAATTCTATCTAATAGATTTTTAGTGCTATCTAAAGCAACTATATTTCCTTTATTCAGAATAGCTATTCGGTCACACATTTCTTCAGCTTCTTTAAGGTAATGTGTTGTTAAAATAATAGTTACACCAAGATCGTTAAGCAATCTTACATTCTTCCATAGGTTCTGTCTTAGCTCTACATCAACTCCAGCTGTTGGTTCATCCAAAAACACTATTGGAGGCTGATGAACTAAAGCTTTAGCCATTAGTAACCTTCTTTTCATTCCACCAGATAAACTTCTGGCATAGCTATTAGCTTGTTTCTCTAAAGATACTAATTTTAGAATAGTATCTGTAATTCTATCTTTTTCTCTAATTCCATAAAGACCAGCCTGTAATTCTAATAATTTTCTTGGACTAAAAAATGGATCAAGATTTACTTCTTGAGGCACTATTCCGACAGAAGCCCTAACTTGCCTTGGATTTTCATCTAAATCAAAGCCCCAGACATTCACTTGTCCTGCTGTTTTTATTACCGTTCCGGCTAGAATATTTATAAATGTTGTTTTACCCGCACCATTTGGTCCAAGAAGACCAAAAATTTCTCCTTCTTTCACGTCCAAGTTTAAATTATTTAACGCATGATTATCTTCTGTACCTTTATTAGAGTAAATTTTTTTTAGGTTTTTAACAGAAAGTATATTTTTTTGCTCCATGCGCGTTAATACATTTATCGTATTTAAAATAATTAAGATAATATTATTTAATGGATAAAATAAAAAAAACTGATCATTTTTATTTAATAGATGGTTCTGGTTATATTTTTAGAGCTTACTACGCACTACCACCCCTAACTAGAAAAAGTGATGGTTTACCTGTGGGTGCAGTTAGTGGTTTTTGCAGTATGCTATTTAAATTACTAGAAGATTCAAAGTCCAATGCAAACTTGCAAAAGCCAACTCACTTTGCAGTAATTTTTGATGCAGCCAGAAAAACTTTTAGAAACGAGATTTATTCTGATTACAAAGCAAATAGATCTGAAGCTCCTGATGATTTAGCTCCGCAGTTTGAATATATAAGAAAATCTGTAGTCGCTTTTAATTTGCCCTCTGTCGATCTCCCAAATTATGAAGCGGATGATTTAATAGCAACATATACAGAGCAAATTTTAGCAAAGGGTGCCAAGGTAACAATAGTTTCTTCGGACAAAGACTTGATGCAATTATATAAAAAAAATGTTCGCTTATTTGATCCAATGAAAAATAAATTTATAACACCAGAAGATATAGTAGCTAAATTTGGAGTAGGACCCGAAAAAGTTATTGATGTGCAATCATTGGCTGGTGACAGTAGTGATAATGTTCCTGGAGTCCCAGGTATAGGTGTTAAGACTGCAGCAGAACTGATTAATAAATATGGCACTTTAGAAAAACTGCTAGATAAGGCACAAGAAATAAAGCAAAACAAAAGAAGAGAAACCCTTATAGAAAATAAAAATAAAGCAATTATTAGTAAAAAATTAGTGACATTAATGAAAGATGCTCCAGCTAAAAGAAAGATAGAGGAATTTAAGCTAAAAGAAATTGATAAAGATAAGTTATATAAATTTTTAAGAGAAATGGAATTTAATAGGCTTCTCAGTTCTGTAATCTCAGCATATGGGGAGTCTGAATTGAGAGAAACTGCAACAGAAGCAAAGCCTGATAAAAAACAACAAAATATAAATAAAAAAAATTATTATTTAATCACCAGTGAAAAAGAAATAGATGAGTGGATTAATGAAGCAGAAGAAGCTGGTGAGCTAGCAATTGATACTGAAACAAGTTCGTTGGATGCACATCAAGCAGACTTATTGGGTATTTCATTAAGCACCAAGGTTGGCAAAGCTTGCTACATACCAATAAATCACAAGTTTAAAGGATGTTTAAAAAAGGATGCAGTAATTAAAAAATTAAAACCACTTTTAGAAGACAAGAGTGTAAAAAAAATAGGTCAAAATATTAAGTTTGATTTTATTGTTTTATTCAAACAAGGGATAAACATGAATTCAATGGAGGACACAATGTTAATGTCTTATGTATTAGATGCTGGAAAAAATAGACATAACATGGATACGTTATCTGAGATTCATCTGCAACATAAAACAATTTCATTTAAAGAAATTGTTGGTACAGGAAAAAAAGAAATAAATTTTAGTGATGTAGAGCTGGATAAGGCAATGGAGTATGCAGCCGAAGACGCTGATGTTACATATAGATTATATAAAATATTTAGTAAAAATTTAAAATTAGAAAAATTGACTATTATTTATGAAATTTTTGAAAAACCTTTAATTAAGATATTAGCATTTATGGAAATCGAAGGAATAAAAATTGATGATAAATTTTTAAAAGTATTGTCTGAAAAATTCGAGAAAAAGATTAATAAATTAGAAAAAGAAGTTTTTAAAATTTCAAAAAAAGAATTTAATATTGCCTCACCAAAACAATTGGGTGAGGTCATTTACAACGATCTAAAGATTGCTGTACTTAAAAAAACTAGAAAAGGGAGTTTTGCCACAAATGCAAGTGTACTTGAGGACTTAGCATTTAAAGGACATAAATTTCCCCAATTAATTCTAGATTGGCGACAAGTATCTAAATTAAAAAATACTTATTCGGATGCTTTGCCTGAACATATTAACCCAAACACAAAACGAGTTCATACTTCCTTTCTATTAGCAGCAACAACAACAGGAAGACTCGCTTCTAGTGACCCAAACTTGCAAAACATTCCTATTAAATCAGAGGATGGCAAAGATATAAGAAAAGCATTTATAGCTGAAAAAGGATTCACATTGATTTCAGCTGATTATAATCAAATCGAAATGAGAATTTTAGCAGATCTGGCAGATGTAAAGGAGTTAAAAAAAGCATTTAAAAATAATGAAGATATTCACACATTAACTGCTAGCCAAGTATTTAATGTTAAATTAGAAAAAGTTGATCAAGATATGAGACGAAAAGCCAAAGCAATTAATTTTGGTATTATCTATGGAATTTCTCAATATGGGTTAGCGAAACAAATTAATGTCTCAAATCATGAAGCAGACGAATTTTTAAATGCTTACTTTTCAAGATTTCCAGAAATTAAAATTTATATGGACGACACTATTAAATTTTGTAGAAAAAGAGGATATGTAAATAATATTTTTGGACGTAGATCTCATTTTAATGGAATTAATGACAAGAATTTTAATATAAGAAATTTTCAAGAAAGAGCATCAATAAACGCACCCATTCAAGGATCTGCTTCAGAAATAATGAGACTTGCAATGATTAGACTTGATAAGAAATTTCAAAGTTTAAAAAATAACAAGTCAAAGATTTTACTACAAATACATGATGAGTTAATTTTTGAAGTTCCAGAAAAAGAAGTCAAAACTATTATTAAAATTATAAAAGAAGAAATGACCAGTGTTACAGAAAGTGATTTACATTCATTTTCAACCCCTTTGACGGTAGATGTTAATATAGGTGATAATTGGGGAATACTTCATTAATTCAAGAGTATTGCCTAAATTAGAACAATTTAGTATTTTTAAAGTACTTTATGCACAAACAAACAATAGCACTTATCGATGACGATAGAAATATACTTACAAGCATAAGTATTGCTCTAGAAAAAGAGGGTTTTAATGTTCAAACTTACATTGATGGAGAAAGTGCATTAATTGGATTAAGTAGAACACCACCAGATTTAGCAGTTATTGATATTAAAATGCCGAAAATGGATGGTGAAGAACTTCTTAAAAGATTAAGGAAAAAGACAACTCTACCAGTAATTTTTTTAACATCAAAAGATGATGAGATAGATGAGTTATTAGGATTAAAACTAGGTGCAGATGATTTTATGAAAAAGTCAGGAGGGTTTTCCATAAAGGTTTTAATTGAAAGAATTAGAGTTCAGCTTAGAAAAAAAGATATTAATATTAACCATGAAGAAACAAAAAATATCATTTCTCACGGTAAGCTTAAACTTGATCCTTCTCAGCTTGAGTGTGAATGGGATAGTAAACAACTGCCAGATAAGCTAACTACTACAGAATTTTTGATAGTTAAAGAGTTAGCCAAGAGACCTGGAATAATTAAAGAAAGAGCACAATTAATGGATATTGCCTATAGAGAAGACACTGATATTGAAGATAGAACTATAGACAGTCACGTTAAGAGAATTAGAAAAAAATTTAAAAAAGTTGACCCTGATTTTACTGCAATAGAAACTAGATATGGCAGTGGATACAGGTGGAATGTTAGTTAATGTTTAGTAATTTTCTTAAAAGCCTATCTATTCTAAAAAAATTTCTATTTATCAATCTGATAATTTTTTTAGTTATTGGCATCCCAACCATTTTATATGTTGGAAATGTTAAGCCTAATTTGATACAAAACAAATCAACCAAACATATTCAAATAATAAATAATACTATTGAGCATATCCTAAGATTAAATATTAAATTTGAAGAAGAGGATGTTAGAAGGTTTTTGTTTTCAACTAGATTTTTATTCCAAAATTTAGATAGAGTTATTTTATTTGATAATCAGTTTAATTTAGTGGGAGACACAGATACGCTAGATTTAGATCCAAGATCCTTCTCTAATAGATTGGATATTGTTCAGTTAGAAATTTTAAATGAAGAAAATAGCAAGAAAGTAGTTGAAACAAAAAATATAAATAAAGAAAAAACAATTTCTTTAAAAGATATTTTGACAAATTATTCATGGTCGAAGGAGTACGGAAACCCATTTACTTTCACTGAAGAAGGACAAGATAGGTTTCTACTAACAACTGTAAAGAATGTAATATTAGATGGAAATACCATTGGATATTTGGCAATTTCTGAAAATGCTAACGATATTAAATCTGCAATTAATGAAAGAAAAACTTTTATACTAAGAACGGCAATTTTCATTGGAATAGTAATATTTATATTTTCATTTGTTTTAAATAGATATTTTTTAAAGCCAATAAAAAATTTAGTTGCCTACACAAAAATAATTAAAGAAAAAAGTAGAAAAAAAACAAATATAAACGAACTTAAAAGTAGAAATGATGAACTAGGCACATTGTCAAATTCACTAGATGATATGACAAGTGAACTTCAAAAAAGAATTTCTCATGCAGAAAATTTTTCAACAGATTTAGTTCATGAAATTAGAAATCCATTAACATCATTAAAAAGTGCTACTGAAATATTATATGAAACCGAAAACCAAGAGCAAAGGAAAAAACTAATAGATATTCTGAACCACGATGTGCAAAGAATTGAAAGGCTAATTACAGATTATTCTCAAATGCTCAAAGATGAAGTTGCTTTAAGCAAAGAAAAAATGAAAAAAATTAACCTAAAATTAATTGTAAAGTCTGTAGTTGATGATTTTAATAATATTTATGAGAAAAAAAGAGGTATTAAAATAATTTTGAAGGACTCAAATAGTCAAGAAGAATATTTCATAAATGGAATCGAAAATAGAATAGAGCAAATTGTTGCTAATCTTTTAGATAATTCGATTTCATTTAGTGACAATAATAAAAAAATCTTAGTTGAGGTCTCAAAAAATGATAATAAGAAAATAATTCTAAAAGTCATTGACGAAGGAAAAGGTTTTAAAGAAACAAACACAAAAAAGATATTTGATAGATTTTACAGCAATAGACCAGATAATTTTGGTGAACATTCTGGTTTAGGGTTAAATATTGTAAAAAACTTAGTAGATTTACATGGTGCCACTATTTATGCCTCCAATAATGTCATACAAAAAGGTGCAAATGTTGAAATCTCATTCCCTAAAGTCCAACTATAAGTTGATTAATTAATTTTTTGTTATATAAAACCGATCAATGGATGATTTTAAAGTTAAAGACATAGCATTAGCAGAATTTGGAAGAAAAGAAATTTCTATAGCAGAAAGTGAAATGCCAGGACTAATGGCATTAAGAGAAGAATATTCAGGAAAAGTACCTTTAAAAGGAGCAAAAATTTTAGGATGTCTTCATATGACAATCCAAACAGCAGTTTTAATTGAAACTCTAGTAAATCTTGGTGCAGAAGTTAGATGGTCGTCGTGCAATATTTTTTCAACGCAGGATCATGCAGCAGCAGCAATAGCTAAAGCAGGAATACCCGTTTTTGCCTGGAAAGGTGAAACTGAAGAGGAAGCAGTGTGGTGCATAAGACAAACAATTGAAGGAAAAAAAGACTGGAAAGCAAATATGTTATTAGATGATGGCGGTGATTTAACTGCAATGATGCACAGTGATTATAAAGATTTGTTAAAAGAAATAAAAGGTGTTTCAGAAGAAACGACAACAGGAATTAAAGCATTAAACAAAATGGAAAAAGATGGAACTTTAATGATTCCAGCAATTAATGTTAATGATTCAGTTACAAAATCTAAGTTTGATAACTTATATGGCTGTAGAGAAAGTTTAGTAGATGGAATTAGAAGAGCTACAGATGTAATGATGTCAGGTAAAGTTGCAATTGTTGCAGGCTTTGGTGATGTTGGAAAAGGTAGTGCCGCGTCTTTAAGACAAAGTGGCGCAAGAGTTATGGTTACTGAAGCAGATCCGATTTGTGCGCTTCAGGCAGCAATGGAAGGTTACGAAGTAGTTTTAATGGATGAAGCAATTGATAAAGCAGATATTGTTGTTACAGCTACAGGCAACATAGATATTGTTACTGCAGATCACATGAGAAATATGAAAGATAGAGCTATATTATGTAACATTGGTCACTTTGATAATGAGATTCAGGTAGATGCTTTAAAAAATTATAAATGGACTGAAGTTAAACCAGAAGTTGATGAGATAGAATTAGTTGATGGAAAGAGAATTATTCTTTTAGCAAAAGGTAGGTTAGTTAATTTAGGATGTGCAACAGGACACCCAAGTTTTGTAATGAGCGCATCATTTACAAATCAGGTAATGGCACAAATAGAGCTTTGGGATAACCATAAGAATTATGAAAATAAAGTTTATGTTCTACCAAAATCTTTAGATGAAAAAGTAGCCATGCTTCACTTAAAAAAAGTTGGTGCAAAACTTACCAAACTATCAAAAGACCAAGCTGACTACATAAGTGTTGAAACAGAAGGTCCATTCAAGCCAGATGCATATCGCTACTAATAGCGAAACAATAGATATCTCTTTAGAAGTTAAGACAGCTGAACTGGCAAAAAATTTTTCAAAAATACTAAGAAAAGGTGATGTAGTATTTTTTCATGGTGAAATAGGTGTTGGAAAAACAACATTTATTAGGAATTTGGTAAATCAACTTCAATTGAACAATCATTTAGATCCAACAGAAGTTACAAGTCCTACATTTAACATAGTAAATGAATATGATGTAGGAATTTTTATAATTCAACATTATGATTTATATAGGTTGAAAAATATAAATGAGACAAAAAATATTGGATTATTAGAAAATCAAAAAGAAATCCTAACATTAATTGAATGGCCAGAAAAAATTAATATTAAAATTAATAATAAAATTGATTTATTTTTTAGATATAGTGAAGATATGAAAAAAAGATTTTTATCTATTGAAGGTTTATTTAAAGAAAAATTAAATGAGATCAAATAAAATTACATTAAAAGAAATTAAGGGTGATGCATCATTCAGGTCTTTTTATAGGAAAACAAACAATAAAAAAAATTCAATTATAGTTCACGCCACAAAAGAAAAAGAAAAAAACTTATTAATATATGATGCTGTAAATAGTTTATTGATTGAGAACAAAATTCTAGCCCCAAAACTATATAAAGAAAATTATAAGCAAAACTTTATAGAAATTGAAGACTTTGGTGATGATACAATATTTAAACTATTAAAAAAAAGGGGAAGTAATAAAATTAATTTATACAAAAAATCTATTGATTTGCTGAGTAAGATACAAAAAATTAAACAAAAAAAAATTAAAAATTTCAAAGGGAAAAATTATAAAATCCCAATTTATAGGAATAATAAATTATTTAAAGAAGCAAAATTATTTTCTGACTGGTATACAAAAAAATATATATCTAAAAAAAAATTACCAATAGTTAATACTGAGATAAATAAACAGATAAAATTTTTAATATCTAATCTTAACTTAAAAAATGATACATTTGTGCATCGAGATTTTCATGTATCAAATTTAATGAGACATAAAAAACAATTTGCAACTATTGATACACAAGATGCTCTAATAGGTAATAGAGCTTATGATTTGGCATCTTTAATTGACGATGTTAGGTTTGAATCAAATAAAAAATTAAAAGAGACCATTTATAACTATTATTTAAAGCTGAATAATAAAAAAATTAACAAAGTTATTTTATTAAATGATTTTGAAATATTATCAGTGATAAGAAATATGAAAATAATAGGAATTTTTACCAGGTTGGCAGTAAGGGATAAGAAGACAAAGTATTTAAGTTTAATACCTCATGCTTGGAAATTAATAGAGTTAAGAATTAAAAATAATAAAATATTTGATAACCTTAAAAGAGCTTTGGATCTTAATTTTTCTAAAAAATTAAGGAATCTCAAGTGAAGATTAATACTGCATTAATTTTGTGTGCTGGCTATGGGAAGAGATTAAATCCCCTAACATTAGTAGAGCCGAAGCCACTATTAAAAGTTAATGAAATTACATTACTTGAGAACTGTATCAATTTAATTAAATCTTTAGGAATAAAAAAAGTAATATTAAATACATTTTATTTAAAAGAAAAAATTGAAAGTTTTATTGAGATAAAAAAATTTGATTTGGAAATTAAAATAATAAATGATGGAAAAAAAATTTTGAATACAGGGGGAGGAATTTTAAATATGATGAATTCTTCAAATGATTCTATTTTTCTAATATTAAATCCAGATACTTTATGGAATCAGGGTTATTTAGAAAAAATTAAAGGTATGGAGGATTTTTATTTTACTAATCAAATTAAAAATATACTTTTACTAGTTAATAAAAATCTTAGTTTCGATAAAAAATTAAAAGGTGATTTCAATCTTTTAAAAAATAAAATTAAAAAAGATTTTCAAAATGATTTAATTTATACTGGCTGTCAAATAATTAATAAAGATTTATTTAACTCACATTCAGTTAGTAATTTTTCTATATCAGAAGTTTGGAATCGGTTAATTAGCAAAAATGAATTGTATGGTTATGAAAGTGTAGAAAGTTTTTATCACCTGACTAACCTCGAGGTTTATAAGGAATTATTAAAAAATAATTAGATCTTTAGCTCTATCTTTATCTAAATATTTACATTCAATAATTTCTTGCTTTGAATTTAATTTAATTAAAAGTGGGTTGCCCGTTGGTATTTCAAGCATAGATATTTTCTTATTATCTAATTTAAATAAAAATTTACACAAAGCTCTAATAGAATTGCCATGAGCTGAAATTAAAATATTTTTATTATCTAGTAATTTATTTTGAATATTAGAATTATAATATTCAATTACTCTTTCATAAGTATCTTTAAGAGATTCTGTATCTGGAATTTTTTCCCTAGGAACAGTTTTGTACGTATCGATATTTATGGGATGATATGGACTATTTCTACTTAGAGCATTGGGTTTTATATTCCAGGACCTTCTAAATTTTTGAATTTTATCTTCACCCATTTTTTCTTTCATCTCATCTTTATTTAGACCAGTTAAAGACCCATAATGTCTTTCATTAAATTGCCACGCTCTTATGGGTTTTTTGTTATCTCTCAATGTATCTTGAATAAATTTTAGAGTATTAACGGCTCTTAATTGAAATGATGAATAGTAATAATCTATATTTAGTTTTAGTTCTTTAACATACTCACCAGATTTACATGCTTCCAACTTTCCTTGGCCTGTAAGATCTATATCAACCCACCCAGTAAATCTTTTTTCTAGGTTCCACTCACTTTGACCATGTCTAACTAATATTAAATGAGGCATTTGATATATTTTGATAACTGATAAAAAGAATAAAATAAATAAAATTATTATGAAATATATAACAAAATTTTTAATTTTAGCGTTTCACTCTGCCAACATAATATTAATAATATTTTACTTGTATCCTGGAAGCATATTTGGCCATTTCTTGTATGGTGATAGCTCTATTCAGCCACAACTAACTAGAGATTTTATAATTTCTTCTAATCATTTATATGCATTTATTATTTCCTCTTCTTTAGGAGTTCTTGCATATAAGGGTACAAAAAAAATTAAGTTAGTAATTATATATTTATTTTTATTATCAATTATTTTAGAATTATTTCATTTAATTATTCCAAATAGAGATTTTGAGTTGGGTGATTTATTTGGAAATATCCTAGGTGTGATATTTGTAATTATTATTTATAAGGTTAAAAAAAAGTATGCTTAAACACAAAAATATCTTTTTCATTTTAATAATTATTTTAATTTCAGCTTGTTCTTCCATACCTCAGAATACATCAAATAGTTGTTCCATTTTCAATGAAAGATATCTTTGGTATAAACATGTAAAAAACACTGAAAAAAAATGGGGCACACCAATTTATGTTCAGTTAGCTATTATTAAAATGGAGTCCGATTTTGATTGGTTAGCAAAACCTCAACGACAAAAGTTATTTAAGGTTATACCCTTTAAGCGTCCCTCAAGTTCTTTTGGGTACTCTCAAGCTGTAAAAGGAACATGGGAACAATACAAAAATGAAACAGGCAATAAACTTGCAACAAGAGCAAGATTTAAAGATAGCGTAGATTTTATTGGCTGGTACACAGATAAAACTGAGAGTCTTTTAAAAATTTCTAAGAAAGATGCTTTTAGACAATATCTTGCATATCATGAAGGGTGGGGTGGTTATAAAAATTATAAAAATAATCAAAAAGTAATAGGGTTAGCTAAAAAAGTAGAAAGGCAATCTAATAAATATAAATCTCAATTAAAAAAATGTCAAAAAAGATTAAATAAAAAAAAATATATTATTTTTTAACGAAGTTGTTTTTTTAATTCAATATCAACAGCATCTATTCTTTTTGTATTTTTTGCTAATACCAAATACATTGTTGGAGTTACGTATAGTGTAAAGAAGGTAGATATAATCATTCCACCTAGAATAGTGGCACCTACAGCTAATCTAGAAGCCTCACCTGCGCCCGGTCCAATATTACCTATAACTAGAGGCATCATGGCTATCATTGTGCTTATTGATGTCATCATTATTGGTCTAAATCTTAACTGACAAGCTTCTTTAACTGATGCTTCAATATTTTTACCAGCTATCCTTAATTGATTAGCATAATCAACGATTAGAATACTATTTTTAGTCGATATTCCAATTAAAATGACGAGTGCTATTTGTGAGAAGATATTAATAGAACTATTTAAGAATAGAATAAAGACCAACCCACCAAACAAAGCAAGTGGGACAGTTAACATAATAATAAATGGGTGGATAAATGAGTTAAAAGTTGCAGCCATTACCAAATAGGCAGTTAGAAATGCTAATCCAAAAATAACAAACAACTCATTGCTAGTTTCTCTTATTTCTTCTGATTTACCTTTCCATGAGATTTGATTAGAAGGGCTGACTTCATTCATAGTTTTTTCCAAATATGTAATTGCCTCAGTAAGAGTGTAAGACTCTGATATATTTGCTGATATAGTTACAGCTCTCTGCCTGTTATATCTTGCTAATTTTTTTGCAGATCCTTTTTGGCTAAACTCAACTAAATTTGCTAAAGAAATTAACTTACCAGTGCTTTCTGATCTAACAAATATTTTAGAAAGCCCTTCCTGAGACCTTCTATCAGCTAAGTACTGCTGAAGTATAATTGGATATTCTTTACCAAGTCTATTAAATTTTGTTACAGTTTTTCCACCATAAAGAGTTTCTAGAGTTTTTCCAATTGAGTCAGTAGATATATTTAGATCTTTAGCTTTGTTTTTATTAATTACCAGTTTGATTTCTGGCTTGTCTCTAGAGTAGTCAGATTCTATTCTAGATAAGTTTTTATTCTGTCTTAATTTTCTAATAACTTTGGATTGTATTTCTTCCAACTCTTCGTAAGTACTACCCAATATAACCATTTGAACTGGTTTATTGTAGCTAGAAACCCTAATAGATTGAGGTGATATTGGAAAAGCTACAGTTTCTGGTACAGTCACAATTTTTCCAATTGCTTCCCTCATTATTGTTAGTGAACTTTTATCTCTTTCAGCCCATTCATCCAATAATGCAATTATTATAAAGCTGTTAAAAGAATTTTTGTTGCTGCCAAAGCCTGGCACTCTCATTATAAATCTTTTGTATGGACTATCCTCAGCCTGAAGCAGTGGAATTAATCTTTTTTCAACATCTTCTGCTCTTTTTTCAGTATATTCAAAAGAACTCCCCTCATCTGTAAATCCAAGAACAAGATATACACCTCGATCTTCCATAGGTAACAATTCTTTTTTTGTAAAATGAAATAAAACACTAGAGGCAATAACAGTGAAGACAATAAATGAAATAACAATTTTTTTCTTATTTAGCCAATAACTCAATGTTTCTTCATAAAACTTTGATAATGTTTTAAAAAACTTGTCAAATTTAGTAACTATAAGATTTTGCTTAGGTTCTTTCTTCAGAAACTTACTTGCTAACATAGGTGACAATGTAAGTGCAACAAAAGAGGATACCACGACTGAAAAAGATAAGGCAATTGCAGTTTCTCTAAATAATGTTCCTGCAATTCCATCTATAAAAATTAAGGGAATAAATACAGCAACTAGAATTAATGTTGTAGCAACGATTGCAAAACTAATTTGTTTTGATCCTTTATAAGCTGCAACCAGAGGGCTTTCTCCATTTTCAATTCTTCTATAAATTGCATCTGTCATTATGACCGAATCATCTGTAATTATTCCAATTGCGAGAATAAAGCTTAATAAAACAAAAATATTTATTGATAAACCAAATAAGTAAAGACCTAAAAAAGATGCTATCAAACTTACAGGTAATGCAACTGCTGGCACGATTACAGCTTTTATATTTCCCAAGAATAAGTAAATAATAATAACCACAAGTATAAAAGCAATGATCAAAGTTTTGTATACTTCATCAATAGCAGTACCCACATATGTTGCTCTGTTAAAAGCTACTTCTATATTTAGATCACCTGGTAATGTTTTCTTAACCTCATCTATTTTTTTACTTATTTCTTTAGAAAGTTCTACTGTTGAAGCGCCACTCTTTGCATAAATACCAATTCCTACAGTTTTTAGATTTAAAGCATCTTTACTTTGTGCCTTGAAAAGATTTTTTTCTGAAACTGGACCAAACTCAATATTGGCAATATCTGCAAGTCTTACAATACTATTTTGATTTTTTTTTATAGGTAATGCTTTTAATTTTTCTATATCATCATATGATTTATCTAAATTAAGTATTAAATCAACATTGTTAGCTTCAAGAGTACCTGCTGGCAAACTTACATTTTCTTTTCTTATTGCTTGCTCAACTTCTTGAATAGTTAAATTGTATGCTGCTAGTTTGATTGGATCTATCCAAACTCTAACACTTAAATCTCTTAAACCTCCAGTTCTAATAGTTCCTACGTTCTTAACACTCGAAAATTGATCTACTAAATATCTCTCAACATAATCTCCAAGTTCTAAATCACTCCAAGTTGCAGAAGATACAGCTAGCCACATAGTAGTTGAAAACCCTGCTGATTGCTTAAGTATTTGAGGGGTATCAGCTTCACTTGGTAATCTATCAACAATTCTTGCTACTCTTTCTCTTATATCATTGGCCGCATTATCTAGATTAATGTCGGTATTAAATTCAACATTAATTGAACTACTTCCATTTTCTGATGTTGAGTTAATATTTTTTACTCCTTCTACTCCACCAATTACATCTTCAATTACTTGAGTTACCTCTTGATCAATTATAGGAGCTGAAGCAGACTTGTAGTCAACTTTAATTTGAACCACAGGAGGCTGTAAGCCTTCAGGCAATTCTCTTACAGGTAATTGTGAAAAAACAAATATTCCAAAAACAATTAATATAAGAGACATTACCCACGCAACAACTGGTCTTCTTATACTTACATCAGTTATAAACATTATCTTTTAATAGGTTTTATTTTACCTTTAGGCCTAACTTTTTTTAATCCTTCGGCAACAATAGTTTCTCCCTCATTAAGACCAGAAATAACCTCAATAAACCCATCCGCTCTTATTCCAATTTTTATCTCTGTTTTATTTACAATATTGTCTTTAGTGACTTTATAGACATAAATTTTATTTCCCTCCATCATCATACTAGTATCTGGTATTCCAAGTGAGTTTCGCTCATTATAATTAATGACAACTTCTAGAAGAGAGCCGGGTATTAATTCAGAATTTTCATTTTTAATCATAACTCTTGTAAGTAAACTTCTCGTTTCAGCATTAATCCTGCTTGAAACAGCATAGACTTTTCCACTGTATGTTTTGTTTTTATTACCTGAGAATTTTGCCTTAATGGGTAAATCTTTTTTCATGAATGAAGCAAAAATTTCAGGAATTTTTAGATCAGAATAAATAGTAGAGTTATCATCTAAAGTTATAATAATTGAGTTATCCGAACCAAGAATATCACCAGTTATACCTCTATACCCAAGAATACCATCAAATGGAGCTATGATATTTTTATCTTTAAGTGCAACAATCAGATCATCTTTTTTCACATAATCATTAAGGGTTAATTCAGATATTAAATTATCTCTTTTAATTCTAAAAGACTCAGATCTTTTTGAGACTGCTGTACCAAAACTACCAATATTTTCAGAAAAACTTTTGTAAACCACCTCTTTGACAATTATTCCAGGAGGAGGTCTTTTACTGAATTTTTTTTTAAAATGATTACCTATCATTGTTCTTCCAACAATCACTATTGTGATTATTAAAAAAAAAGTAATGATTGCTGTACCAATTTTTGTTGATCTTTTCATGTTTTAATTATTTCCGTACTCACTCCACGAGCCATCATAGATTATTGGCATATATTTAATGTCTATTAAAGAATAAGCAAGAGCCAAAACTGATGCAGTAACTCCAGAACCACAGGTAAATACTATATTTTCATTAATTTTGAGTTTAATTAATTTAAATTTATCAAGAATTTTTTCTTTAGAAATGAATGTGTGATCTTCATTAATAAGCTCAGAAAAAGGTAGGCAAAAAGAATTTTTTATAGAGCCACTTCTTAACCTTTTTCTTGGCTCAGGAACCTTACCTTCAAATCTCTCCCTACTTCTTGCATCAATAACTTTAAACTCATTTTTAGTAATATTTTCATCAATTTGTTTTTTGTCTTTTACTAAATCTTTTTTTTCATTAGCTATATAATCAGAGCTAATAGTTTTTGTTAAATTATTAACTGTTGATTTTTTTTCATTAATCCATTTTTTTAAACCACCATCTAGCACATGAACTAAACTTGGGTTATGTCCAAAGTAAATAAAATTATACCAACACCTACATGAACTAATTACATCAGAATTATCATAAATTATTATTTGGTCCTCATTTCTAATACCCATACTTGATATAATTTTCTCCCATGATTTAATATCAGTTAACATGTGAGGTAGATTAGTATCTATTTTAGAATTTTTATCTAAATCAAAAAATATTGCATTTTCTATATGTAACTTTTGATATTCTTCAAAACCATCTCTCTTTGTTTGAGGCATATGCCATGAACAATCAACTGTTTTTACTTTATCTAAATTTTTTTCTAACCAATTTGTATCGACCAATGACATATTATCTCTTTTCCAAATATCTCTGATGGTATTCTTCTGCTGGACAGTAATTTTTTAATAAAGAAAATTTTGTTACAACCTTTCCAGATAAATTTAAATTTATTTTATCTATGACGTTTTCAGCAATCTCTTTTTGTCTGTCACTTAAATAAAATATTTCACTTCTATATTGTGTTCCAAAATCTGGACCTTGTGAATTTAGAGTTGTTGGATTATGAATTTCAAAAAAGTAGTCTAAAATTTCCTCATAAGAGATAACCTTAGGATCAAAGTCTAATTTAACGACCTCTGCATGATTTGTGTTACCGGTGCATACTTCTTTGTATGTAGTTCCTTTGCTATCACCACCACAATAGCCAACCTCAGTTTTGATAACTCCTGTGAGTTTACTAAACTTAATTTCTGGCCCCCAAAAACATCCCAATCCTAAAACTGCTATTTCCATTGATTATAGTTTAATTTGATTTACAAATTATTGCTATGTTAACTAAAAATCAACTAGGCTTTTTGTATATGTTTCTGTCTGTGTGCACCTTTTCCGTTATGGATTTACTAGTAAAATGGTCAAGTGACTATCCAACAGGGGAGGTATTGTTTTTTAGAGGTTTTTTTGGACTTTTACCTACTTATTTTTTAATACCAAAAAATAAACTCAAAACCTTTTATACAACGGAAAGGTCAAAAGAGCATTTATTTAGATGTCTTATGGGTTTAATGGCCTTAATAGCAATAGTTATCGCATTAAGAGAGCTTCCTTTGGCTGTTGTTGTTAGCTTATCATATGCAGCACCATTATTTATTACAGTATTATCAATTTTTTTACTGAGTGAGAAGGTTGGAGTTTTTAGGTGGTTAGCAGTCTTGATTGGTTTTGTAGGTGTTATTATAATTGCTGAGCCTGGCATTAAAGGCATGAACTACCTTTATTTTTTGCCATTAATATTTTGTATTGGAATGGCTTTTGTAACCATTACAATTAGAAAGCTGTCTACGACAGAACCTATTTGGCTTATTTCAATTTTTTTTACAATTACAATTTCGATTGCAGGCTTAGCTACAATACCCATAGGCTGGATAATGCCAAATTTTCAAGATTTTATTCTTTTAGCTTTAATTGGAGTAACTGGTGGTTCTGCAAATTTATTTTTAACTCAATCTTATAAACTTTCAGAGGTATCTTTAGTGGCACCTTTAAAATATTTGGCATTAGTATTTGCTATAGGTTTTGGTTATTTAATTTGGAATGAGGTACCAACTGTTAAAACGTTGGTAGGTGCATCTCTTGTAATTCTGGCCTCTCTTATAATTTTTAGAAGAGAAATTTATCATAAACAAGCAATACCATCTACCACTAGACATGAGTAAAAAACCAAAATATTGGAATACTGCAAAAAAATATTTATCTAACAAAGATAAAGTGATGTCATCATTAATCAATAAATATAAATCTCCTTCTGAAGCGGTACTGACATCTAGGAAAGATATATTTTTTTCATTATGTAAAAGTATCATTGGACAGCAAATTAGTGTTGCAGCAGCAAACTCAGTTTTTTTAAAGTTTAAAAAAAAATGTAAAAATAAAATTAATGCAAAGACGATATCTAATCTATCTTCTGTTCAGCTTAAAAGCTGTGGATTAACTAGACAGAAGGTTAGAGGAATAAAAAGTTTAGCCAAGCAAACTTTAAACAAATCATTTAATCCCAGATTAATTCCCAAAATGTCCGATGAAGAAGCGATTATTTATTTATCTCAATTAAGACAAATTGGAAGATGGTCAGCTGAAATGATCTTATTATTTACTTATAATCGATCAAATATTTGGCCTATACAAGACATTGGTCTTTTAAGAGGAATTTCAAAAAATTATAAAAAAAAATACCTACCCCCAGAATCTTATGTAAGATTATTAAATAAAAGATTTACCCCATACTGTTCAGTCGCAACATGGTATCTTTGGAGAAGTATTGATCCAGAACCTATTCAGTACTAAAACCTTTTATAATTTGAAAATTTCTTTTGGTAGTATCTTTGGCTAATGCCCATCCTTCTTGGTATTCTTTTGATAAATGGCATTCTATTGCTATTTCATAACTTGGAAATTCCCAAATTACAGTTCTTAAAAAATCTTCTCCTTCAAGACATTCGTATTCTCCACCTCTAACCAACGGTTTCCCACCAAAACTTTTTATGATAGGAGTTACTTTAGTAGAATAATTTTTTAAATTTTCTGTACTTTCAATTTTTTTATATAAAGCGACCCAATATCCCCTCATATTAATCTATCCATTCTTTATAAATATCTAGATTATTTTGAATATAATCAGGTAATTCTTTTATTTTAAATTTTTCAAGAATAGTTCCATTGCCAATTTTATTTTCTCTTTTATCAATTTTTACATCATAAATTGCTTTTTTATTTTTAACCAAATCATCTATTTGATTTACTGAGAGCGGAAGCATGTCAAATTCTCTATGATGCATGTAAGATTTATATTTATGTTCTAAATCTTTTGCAGATTTCATGTTAGAAAAATGCCAACCGCCATCTTTGATAATTTTAACATCTATGAATTTGTTTTTAGAAAAAAAAATATCTAATCTAAAAAAAGAATATTTTCTATCCTTAATTACTCTTAACCATTGTGGAGTAGTAAGGTGTTTTTTTTTACAAGCCTTTGTTCCTGTCCATTTAAATTTCGGCATACGCAAATTAAATCTGTAATAAATCATGTCTTGTTGGAATAAAATAATTTTATTACGGATTTTTTCAAAATTAATATTTTCTAAATTTGGAATTTCATCAAGATCAGATATTATAATCATATCATCATCAGTGGCATTACTTAATCCATTTAAGATATAATTTCTTTGTCCATTCTCTCGGTAAATGGCATTCATTATATATTTTCGAGATTTTTGACTTTCATCATCATCATCGTTAATAACCTCTATCTTTGAAGGTATTTCATCAAAAACTAAATATATAATCTTGTTCTTAAATTTTTCATATTTGTTAATATCAAAGATCAACTCTCTTTTTTTTCCATTGTGAAGATATCTGCTTTCAACAACTACAAAAAAATCTACATACTGATTTAGAATATTAAGACGCAGATCTAGAATCATCTCTTCATCGAAGAACATAAAACAATCAAATATTTTCATAATTTTTTATAGTTTTTTATTTGTATTTATATGATAAATAATTTTATGGCAGAAAAATTAATTATCACTTTTGACGAGTATACAGAAATTGTTGAAAAATTAGCAATAGAAATCCACAATAGTTATAAACCCACAGTATTAGTGGGTATCATGAGAGGCGCCGCTCCTATATTGGATATTCTTTCTAGAGTTCTAAAATTGCCAATCGCATATATAGTTATCCAAAGTTATGCAGGAAATGGTATGGAGGATAAGCAGGGTCAACTGATGTTTGCTCGGGAGATTAGTTCTTTAGCTGAAAATAAAGATTTTGATAAAGTGCTATTGGTAGATGATCTTTCTGACACTGGATTAACTTTAAATAAAAGTATTGAATGGTTAAAAAATTATGAACCAACTAAAAATTATATCAATGAAGTTAAAACAGCATGTTTATGGAAAAAAAAATCATCTACATTTGAGCCAGATTTTTGCCCAGTAAAATTAGATTCAGACCCTTGGATTGTTCAACCAACAGAGCATTATGAGGAAATGTCTATGGAAGAAATAATTAAGAGAAATAAATAGGGCCAGAGTTTAATCTAGCCCTATAAAATTTATTTTTAAGCAACAACAAAGCTAATAACACTAAGTATTGCAATTACCCATATCGCTGGTGAAGTTGAAGAAAATTTACCAGTAAATATTTTTATCAAAGCATAAGAGATAAACGCCAAAGCAATACCATTACTAATACTATAAGTAAAAGGCATGGCTATCATTGCAAGTACAGCAGGACCCGATTCTGCTATATCATCCCATTCTATGTCTGATATGTTACGAACAAATAAAGTTGAAATATAAATTAGTGCTGCAGCATCAACTTCTTTTGGTAAAGATGTTGCGAGGTCACCAAAAAATAAACATAGTAAGAATAGAACACCTATTACAAGCGAAGTCATTCCTGTTCTTCCACCTGCCTTAATACCCGTTCCACTTTCTATATAAGTTGTGACCGTTGTAGTACCCATCATGGCACCCGCAACAGTAGAAACGCTATCTGACATCATAGCTTTATCGATATCTTTAACATTTCCTTTGCTGTCAACTTTTCCAGCAACATTAGCTACAGAAGTTAAAGTCCCAGCGGTATCAAAGAAATCAACAAATAATAAAGTAAAAACTATAGTTGCCATTGATGCACTTAATGCTGCGCTCAAATCAAAAACAAGTAAGTGAGTCATGGGCTTTATTCCACTGACAGCACCTTTGAACTCTGCCCAACCACTTAACCAGGCAATAATACTAAATACAAGTATTCCAATAATAATGTTTCCTTTAATTTTCATTTTTTCCATAACAATCATTGAAATGAAAGCACCAGCACCACATAACAGTAATGGATTCGAAACATCTCCCAATTTAAATATTGTTTCATTCCCAGATGCTACTTGAAGTCCCATTAAATTAAATCCAATTACAGCTAAAAATAATCCTATGCCAGCTCCAATCCCAAGTTTTAAACTTTTTGGAATAGAATTTATTAACCAAGCTCTGATTGGTGTTAATGAAATAAGTAAGAATAAAACCCCAGCCACAAATACCGCACCAAGTGCTTCTGCTGGGCTATAACCCAACGTTCCACAAACATAAAATGCAACAAATGCATTAATTCCCATTCCTGGAGCAAGTCCTACGGGCCAAGTTCTTGCATAAAAAGCTGCAATAAAACATGCGATTGCAGAAGCAATTGCTGTAGCAGTAAAGACACCACCAAAGTCAAAACCACCATTACTAAGTATTAATGGATTTAAAAATAAAATATAAGCCATTGTCAAAAATGTTGTTACACCAGCTATTACCTCTGTCTTAAAATCAGTCTTATGTTTTTTATAGTCAAAATATTTTTCTAACATTGATCCTCCTAAGATTAGATTTGACAATATTAGATTCTTTATGAAAATACTCTTAAAAACCTGAGCTTATTCACATAATTCAACTAATAAGTTTATATTTATGCTACATTTCACATGTTAGGATTGAATTGTGAAAAAATTAGAATTTATCTTTATAAGTTTGTTTTTTTTAATTCTATTATCTGGCTGTCAAACTATAAAAAAAAAAACGGATAAAATTGTTGAAAAAGAAAATGCAGAATTAAGTCAATATATTGGAAAAACTTTAGATAACTTAAAAATAGGACTTGGTAAACCAGATGAAGATTTTAGAAATGATAAAGATAATTTTGAACTTGTTTATAATACGAAAAAATATGGAATACTTTGTGAGAGAAGATTTGAAGTAGACGCCAATTCTATAGTGATTGGTTTTGTATCAAAGGGCTGTTTTTAATATCAATTAAATTTTTTCTGAAATTTTTAATGCAAACGCATAGTCTAAAGCTATTTCCTCTATAGCACCATCTCTACCAGATTTACCACCATGACCAGCATTCATTTCTGTTTTTAGAAGTAATAAATTGTTGTCAGTTTTATATGCTCTTAGTTTTGCAGTAAATTTTGTAGGTTCATCAAACAAAACTCTATTATCACTTAGGCTTGTTGTTATGAATATGTGAGGATAATCCATTTTCTTTATATTATTATAAGGTGCATAAGAATAAATATAATCAAAGTGATCTTTTATATCTTTTGCATTTCCAAATTCATCAAATTCGCCAACGGTTAAAGGTAAAGAGTGATCAAGATTAGTTGTTAAAGAGTCTACAAATGGAACGGCCATTATTATACCTAAAAATAATTCTGGTGTTTGATTAACTACCGCTCCCATAAGAAGACCACCAGCAGATCCACCCATTCCTATTATTTTACTCTTAGAAGTATACTTATTTTCAATTAAATATTTTGCTGATGCAATATAATCTTCAAAAGTATTTTTTTTATTAAGAAGCTTTCCTTCTTTCCACCACTTCATTCCTCTTTCCATTCCACCCCTAATATGGGCTGTTACCCAAATAATATCCCTATTAATTAGGCTTAATCTAGTAGTTGAAAAACCTGGACTCATTGAGCTCCCATAGGAACCATAACCATAAAGTAATAAATTAGCAGATCCGTCTATTTTAGTATTTTTATGTCTTGTAATTGTAAGGGGAACCATTCTTCCATCATGTGACTTACAATTAACTCTTTCAACAATGTAATCTTCTGGATTATGACCAGAGGGGATTTCCTGCTCTTTAACCAATTTTTTTTTTTTAGAACTTAGATTGTAGGAGTAAACTCTTGTTTGTGTTTTTGGCGATGAGTAACTTAAATAAATTTCATCCGTATCTTTATCTCTCTGAACTAAAGATACTCCAGGAACATAGACATTTTCATCTGAAAAAAGTAATTCTTCTTCCATTCCTGTTGTAATATTTTTTACAAATAGCTTATCTAGAGCATCAGAGGTTTCAGATCTTATTATCCAATTATTTAAAAATGTCAGTCCACCAATTAAAACCTCTTCTTTTGCCATTATAAATTTTTTCCAATCTTGTTTTTCTAAACTCTCTGTTATATCTATTTTAAAATCTTCTGCATTTTCGTTTGTATGATTATAAAATTTTCCATCCCAAGAATTTACGGAATAAAGTATTCCTCTTTTTCTTTTTTTTATTAATTTAGGCTGGGGTTCTTTTTCATTAACATCAAAATAATATTGCTCAGAAGTATTATGATCTGAAGTTGTTATAAAAAAATATTTATCATCCGAGCTTAAACCAATACTAACAGTAAAGGCTTCACTTTTTTCTTCAAAGATTAATTGATCTTCCTTGGTGCTTGCTCCCAGTCTGTGTCTATAAATTTTTCTTGGTCTGTGATTTTCATCTAACTTAGAATAAAATATATACTTATCATCTAGACTAAAGGTTATCCCTCCTGATGTTTCCTCTATTTTTTCAGTAACTAATTTTTTTGTACCAATATCTCTAATATATATTGTGTAGTATTCAGAACCTTTAGTGTCTAAAGAATATCCTAAATATTTATCATTAAAACTAACCTCTAAATCTCCAACACCAAAATATTCAACATTAAGTTTTCTTTTTTCTTCGTCGCCATTCCAAATTTCTTCGATCTCATTAATTCCAATTTTTTTTCTTAACTTGATAGAATAATTTCCTTTTGAGGTTGTTCTTGTCCAATATTCATAATCAAAATCTTTAAATGGTAATGACTCATCATCTAATTTAATTCTACCTTTAATTTCATTGAATAATTCTTTTTGAATATTTTTCGTATTTGATAGATGAAAATCTGTATACGAATTTTCTTCTTCAAGATATTTTCTGACATCGGGGTTTAATTTTTTGCTATCTTTTAAAACTTCCAAGATATTATCCTGATGTATCCAGCTATAATCATCCTCCCAACTAAAATTATGACATGTTTTTATTTCTGGTTTTTTTTTAAGTTGTGGTATTTTCATGAGAGGAAACTAAATATATGAATATAATCATTTATACACTAATTATTTTAGGAACTGCTTATTTCCTATTAAAATCAATAGTGAATATATCATCCAAAAAAATATCAAAAAACCTAAGGAAATTAATTCTATTTGGATCAATAAGCTTTGCAATTCTACTAGTTTTTGGTGGAAAATTTTTACTAAGTTTGCCATTAACTTTGTTAAGTTTAGCTATATTAAAATTAAAAGGTTTTTCTATATTCCAGTTAATCGGTTTATTTAGGCTCATTCAAACACTAAGAAGATCTGGAAGATTTTCGTTTAGTCAGAATCAGAATATAAAAAATTCAACAACCTTATCTTTGGAGGAGGCTTATAAAATTTTAAACCTTGATATAAATAAAAAAATAACAAAGAAGGAAGTCAGCAAAGCACATATCAATATTCAAAAAAAAATTCATCCTGATATTTCTCCGGAAACTGCAAGATTATCTACAATTGTAAATGAAGCTAAAGATGTTATTTTAAAGAATATATCCTAGTCTAAAATATTATTTAATTGTTCAAAAATTTTATGTGGATTAATTCTATCTTTTCCATGCGTATTGTGTTTTACAGTATTTTCTCCATCTGGAATAATAGGATGCATTCTTGGGCTATAACTTCCATATAGCAGTGGTGTATCTGACATTAAAACAATTGTCTCAATACCCAACCCTGAAGAGAGATGGCTAAAACATGAGTCGTTGCAAATTGAGATATTACAGTTCTTGATTATAGGCAATATCTCACTTAGGTTAAAATTATCTAGAGCAAAGCATATTTCTTTGTGGCTGGTACTGAGTATTTCAAGTAAAATTTTTTGCTCTTCAACATTTTTTCCAGTTGCTAAAAAAAACCTACATTTATGTTTTTGCGTAATTAATTTCATAAAGTTGATAAAAATTTTAGCTGGAATTCTTTTTGTTGGTCCTGAACCTCCTATTCCTAATAAAATATTTAATTCTTTGCTGTCTATATTGTATTTTGATTTAGCGTCTTTAATTAATTGATCATTTACTGAAATTTTAGGATTACTTTCAACTTCTAAGCCCAGTTCTTTTTTTATAAATTTTTTAGCAGTATTAATTATATGTTGTTTATTCTTTTGAAATAAAGGATATTGATAAATGTCCTTGATACCAGCACCTCTTGCAATTAAGTTAAATCTAAGAGATGAATTAAATATAAAAACTTTATCAAAATTAAATTTTTTAAGATCCCTAGCAAGATTGTATGACCCAACAATTCCGTCATGACGATCATTCTTAATTTTACTTCCACGATCAAGAATAATAATTTGGTCTATGGCTGTGTTATTTTTTAAAAATTGTATTGCCTTCGAGTTTTCCTTTACAAGAATACTGACCGGCGTAGCAAATTTTTTTGAAATTGCTTGTATAAATGGTAAAAAAATTACCATATCACCAATACCCATTCTATTTTGCACTGCTAAAATTCTCATTTGTTATTTTATCATCTTTACTAAATTTTAATTTTATATAAGTTTTGACCATGAGTAAAATTAAAGGCATTTATGCGGCATCAATGTCACTATTTAATAGAGACTTAAGCTTAAATATTGAGAAAACAGTTGAGCATGCAGAAAAAATAATCGACCAAGGTTGTCACGGGGTAGCAATTCTTGGAAGTACTGGACAAGCTCAATTAATACCCGTAAGCGAAAAAATTAGCTTATTAAATGAACTATCTCAAAGTCGCCACAAGGATAAATATTTAATTGGTACTGGACTTAATTCATTGAGTGAAAGTATTAATTTAATGAAAATAGCAACATCTTTAAATTTTGATGATTTTTTAATAATGCCTCCTGCGTACTATAAATATGGAGATAAAGAGGTAATCGAGTTTTATTCTAGAGTAGTTGATGCAGTACCTAGTAGTAAAATTATTCTATATAATTTTGAAAAATTATGTGGTTATAAATTTAGTATTAAGTGTATTGAAGAACTTGTAAAAAAATATCCTAAACAAATTGTAGGAGTTAAAGATAGCTCATATAATCTCTACGAACATTTAAAAATAGATAATTTTTCTGTATTACCAGGATCAGAGTCAAAACTTTTAAAAGGTTTAGAGTTGGGTTGTGCTGGCATTATAACTGCAACATGCAATGTAACAGGAGGCCTATCAAGAAAAGTTTATAATGATTTTATTGAAAAAAAAAAACAAACCACAAATGAAATGCTATGTAACGTTCGAAGTAATTTTGAAAAATTTAATTTAATATCGGGGTTACACTCTTTTATGTCAGAAAAAAATGAAATTTATAGAAATGTTTTACCTCCAGTTAGTCTTTTAAGTGAAGAGGATAAGCGACAATTAATTGAAGATCTTAATAAACTTAATTTTAAGTTAGGATCTTTAGAGACAGCTTAAATATAGCTGGCATGGTTATTAAAATATGAAAAAAAGTAATAAAAAATTAA
>CAJQSG010000011.1 GCA_905612525.1 uncultured Candidatus Pelagibacter sp.
TAATGTAAATTATAGCAAGCCCTGTTGCACTCATCTAGATTCTTACAAGATTGATATTTATAAATGGTCTTTTACCAGTCAACTCTTTAGCACATTTTCTACATGTAATTTTTAATGCATCAATTAAATTGTATTCTTGTTTTTTACTTTTTATAGAAAAGGTTCTAGTTGTTTTTTCTATTGCTTCTTCTAATTCATAAATAAATTCGTCAGTATCATATACGGGTAATCCTCTAAAAGTTAATACAGGTCTTTTGTGAATATTGCCCTTTGCAGTGATTAAAATTGTAACCTCCATATATCCATTAGCGGCTATATTTTTTCTATCTTTAATTGATTGAGCGTCTTCTTCAACACTCATATTTCCATCTAAATAAAGTCTACCACTTGGAGCTTTATCAAAAACATGTGGTTTACCTGGAGCTAATTTTACAATATCACCGTTTTCTACTTGAACCGGGTGTGGAACATTCATTTCGTGTGCGAATTTCATATGTTCAATCATATGTCTGTGTTCTCCATGAACAGGGACAGCACATTGAGGTTTAACCCAATCATACATTTCTCTTAGATCATCTCTATTTGGGTGGCCAGAAACATGAACAAATTCACTTTCTTCTGAAATAACTTCAATACCATCCCTAACTAATTGATTTTGTAATTTGTATAATTTTTTTTCATTACCTGGGATAATTTTCGATGAAAAAATAACAGCATCATCTTTTTCGATGAATACATCTGGATGAGTATAACTTGAAATTCTCATAAGTGCTGCCATAGGCTCACCCTGACTGCCAGTACAAAGGTAAACTATTTTTTCTCTAGCAATTTTTTTTGCTTCACGTGCATCTATAGGTTCAATAACATCTTTTAAATATCCACATTGTCTTGCTGCTTTGAATATTCTATGCATGGATCTTCCTACTAGAGATATTTGTCTACCAGTTTTTTCCGCACAATAAAAAGCTGTTTCCATACGTGCAACATTTGATGCAAAAGAAGCCATGACAATTCTTTTTTTAAGGCTACCCATAATATTTAATAAGCTTTTTCTTACATCTAGCTCTGAACCAGCTTTTCCCATACTAAATACATTTGTTGAATCACAAACCATAGCAAGGACACCTTCTTTACCAATTTCTTTAAGTCTGTCAGAATTAATTTTTTCACCAATCAATGGTTCTGGGTCGATCTTCCAATCTCCAGTATGCAATATTACACCAGCTGGAGTTTCAATTCTAAGACCATTAGGTTCAAGAATTGAGTGGGTTAATGTGATGTACTCTATTTTAAAAGGATCTAAATCTACTGTTCCATTTAATTGAACTATTTTTAGATAATTAGTTGCATCAATATTCTTTTCTTTAAGTTTTTCTTTTATTAAAACTGCTGTAAATGGAGTTGCAAAAATTTTGCATTTTAATTGAGGCCAAAGATGTGCAATTGCTCCTATGTGATCTTCATGTGCATGAGTTAAAATAATTCCTAAAAGGTCTTCTTTTTTATCTACAATAAATCCAGGGTCTGGGTAAATTAAATCAATTCCAGGCAAGGTGTCATCAGCAAATGTAACCCCTATATCAACCATGATCCATTTATGTTCACCTGGTTTTCCATAGGCAAACAGGTTCATATTCATGCCAATTTCTCCTGAGCCCCCTAAAGGGCAAAATAATAGTTCATCTTTCATATTTATTTAATTAAAGTGGTGGCTCTGATTAGGCCGTTAATTGTAATGTCTTTATCTAATGTTACTTTCGTTTTTGTTGAATTTTTGAATAAATTAGAAAATCCTCCAGTAATAATTATTTTAAAGGACATCTTGGTCTCTTTCTTAATTAAATTAACAATATTGTCAATTAAACCCTCATAACCCCAAAAAAAACCAGCTCTCACTGCACTAATAGTATTTAAACCAATGATTTTATTTGTTTTTTTTAAAATAATCCTTGGAATTTGCGTTGCTTTATCAGTCAACGTATCAAGTGAAAGCTTAACTCCAGGTGCAATAACACCACCATGATAGGTGTTTTTAATCAAAACATCAAATGTTGTAGCGGTTCCAAAATCTAAAATTATAAAATTATCCTTGTTATTAATAACGCTAATAGCGTTTGCCAATCTATCTGAACCAATTTGTTTATAGTTAACCTTAATCTTAATCAGTTTATTTAACTTAAGTTTCTTAAGTTCGTTGCATTTAATCTTATAAGTTTTGTTAAAAAAACTCTTAATTTCATTGAATGATTTTGGAACAACACTGCAAAATAAACATTTATCAATTACTTTGTCTTTTAAACTTAAGCTGGCTAAAGATTTTTTTAGTAAAAGGTAACTTATTTTTTTTGTTATTAGGGTAACTCTTTT
>CAJQSG010000012.1 GCA_905612525.1 uncultured Candidatus Pelagibacter sp.
TATTTGTCCGCCCAATAAAAATGTTAGAGATTTTTTCAATAAAATTGGAACGGCTATTGAAATTAAAAATGAAAAATTATCTATTAATTTTTGGTCTACTTCAGGAATGATGGCACCATTTTATCAATTGTTAAAAACAATGAGTAATTGGTTGATCAGGAGGGGGGTAAATAGAAATAAAGCTCAAGAGTACATTACGTCATTATTTTTGGCTTTATCACAAGATGCCGTAGAAAATTCCAAAAAGGACTTAAAATACTTAGTAAAAGAATCTCAAACACCAAAAGGTCTAAATGAACAATGTGTAAAAGAATTAACAAAACAAGGCTTTTATAAAAAATTAGAAAAAACACTTAATAGTGTCCACAAAAGACTGAGTAAATAAAGTCAAATGAGTCTAAACATTTTACAAATTGATTGTTTGTCAAAATACTTTGGTGGATTAGCTGCTGTATCAGATTGCTCATTAAAAATTAAGAAAGGTTCGATCACAGGAATAATAGGACCGAATGGATCAGGAAAAACTACATTGTTTAATTTAATAGCAGGAAATTTAAAAGCATCAAGTGGTAAGGTTTTATTTAATAATGAAGATATAACCGACATTCCATCTTACGAATTATTTTCAAAAGGAATATTAAGAACATTTCAAATTGCTCATGAATTTACTAATCTTTCAGTGCTTGAAAATTTGATGATGGTACCTTCTAATCAATCTGGTGAGAACTTAATGACAGCCTTATTAAAACCTAACCTAGTTAGAACTGAAGAGCTTGCAGTAAAACAAAAAGCTCAAGATGTCGTGAAGTTTTTAAATTTAACACACCTGTCTAATGAATTAGCTGGAAATTTATCAGGTGGTCAGAAAAAACTATTAGAACTTGGAAGAACCATGATGGTTGATGCTAAATTAGTACTACTCGATGAGGTGGGTGCTGGTGTTAATCGAACATTACTTAAAGACTTGGGAACGGCAATTATGAAATTAAATAAAGAAGAGGGTTATACATTTTGTATGATCGAACATGATATGGAATTTATAAGTAGATTATGTGACCCTGTTATTGTTATGGCGGAAGGATCTGTCTTATTCGAAGGTACTGCTGAAGAAGCTAAGAAAGATGAGAAGGTCATTGATAGTTATTTGGGAAGAGGATCTAAAATAAAGGATGAAAATTAATGGCTTTTTTTGAGGGTTTAAAAATGACAGGTGGGTATGGTACAGGTCCAGATATTATTAACTCTTGTTCTGTTGATGTAAATAGAGGAGAGATAGTATCAATTCTAGGACCTAATGGTGCTGGTAAATCTACTGCTATGAAAGCCTTACTTGGTCTTATAAATTTAAAATCAGGTACTGTTGTTATTGATGGAAAGAATATTTCAAAACTTTCACCACAGGATAGAGTTAGACAGGGTATTTCATTTGTACCTCAAACAAAAAATGTTTTTGCAGGTATGAGTGTTGAGGAAAATTTAGAAATGGGTGCTTATTTGAGAGATGAGGATTATCAGAATATTATAGAGGAAATTTATGAACTCTTTCCAATATTAAGAGAAAAAAGAAATCAGTTAGTTGGTGAGTTATCAGGTGGCCAAAGACAACAAGTCGCTCTTGGAAGAGCTTTAATGATTAAACCATCAGTTCTAATGCTAGATGAACCTACGGCAGGTGTATCTCCGATAGTGATGGATGAATTATTTGATCATATCATTAAAGTAAAAAGAACTAACGTTGCAATATTAATGGTTGAACAAAATGCAAAACAAGCTCTCAATATTTCTGATCGTGGATATGTGCTTGTGACTGGTGAAAATAAGTATTCAGGAACTGGTCAGGAATTATTAAATGACCCAAGAGTAAGAAGCTCATTTTTAGGAGGATAATATGGATTTTTTAAACGCTATTATATTATTATTAAATTATATTTTTGTACCAGCCCTTACTTATGGTTCACAATTAGCACTTGGTGCAATATTTGTAACTTTAATTTATGGGATCCTAAGATTTGCAAACTTTGCAACTGGAGACATGATGGCATTTGGGACAATGGTGACGATTTTAATTACTTGGTATTTTCAATCAATTGGTATTTCTCTAGGAGTTTTACCAACAGCACTTCTTGCAATACCTTTTGCAATAATTTTTATGATTGGTTACATGCTCTTTGTAGATAAGTTTGTATTTAGATACTACAGAGTTAATAAGAGTCCTCCTGTTCAGCTTGCGATGGTAAGTATCGGTGTAATGTTTGTAACTCAAGCAGTAGTAAGAATAATAATTGGTCCTGCTGATAGAAGGTTCTTTGATGGAGAAAAATTTATTATTAAAGCAGGTGAGTTTAAAGAAATGACAGGACTTAATGAAGGTCTAGCAATTAAATCCAGTCAGGTAATTACTGTATTTGTAACACTTATATTAGTTTCAATTTTATTTTGGTTTTTAAATAAAACTAAAACAGGAAAAAGTATGCGTGCTTATTCAGACAATGAAGATTTAGCCTTATTATCTGGAATTGATCCTAAAAGAGTAGTTATGATTACATGGATCATTGCTGGTATTTTGGCAACAATTGGTGGTGCATTGTATGGTTTGGATAAAAGCTTCAAGCCTTTTACTTACTTTAATAATATGTTGCCAATTTTTGCTGCAGCAATTGTTGGTGGTATAGGAAACCCATTTGGAGCATTTTTAGGTGGGTACGTTATAGCTTTTTCAGAGATATTTATAACCTATGCATATAAGAAATTTTTTATGTATGTTTTACCAGCAAGTATGGAGCCAGAAACATTAGTGCAATTATTATCAACTGATTATAAATTTGCTGTATCATTTTCTATACTTGTGATTGTTTTGCTCTACAGACCAAATGGCATATTTAAAGGGAAAGTACTGTGAGAAAGAATCTAAATATTATTTTAGCCTATACAATAATGATGGGTTTAATTATTTTAGTTGGAATATTTCAATCATGGAATGTTGCTCTTTCAATTTTTAACATGTGTTTAATTTCTGCAGTAATGACAATGGGAGCAAATGTACAATGGGGATATGCTGGTCTAATTAATTTTGGTCTTATGGGTTATGCGGCATTAGGAGGGTTAGCCGCAGTTTTGATATCAGTTGATCCCGTACAAGAAGCATGGAGTGCAGGTGGATTTGATATTCTAATGTGCCTTTGGCTGATCATTGCAATTATTTTCATTATTCGGTTTATCTTAAAAAATTTTGAAAAAACAAAAATAAGAACTTATGGAATAGCAGGAATTATAATTGCTGGAATTGTAATGATAAGAATTACCTCTGAATCAGGTATTGAAGCAATAGAAGCAATAAATCCAGCAACAACAGGATTTCTTGGAGGCTTAGGTCTTCCAATAGTATTTTCATGGATAGTTGGAGCTTTCTTTGCTGCTGGGCTAGCATTTATTGTAGGTAAGGTTGCTCTTGGTTTACGTGCAGATTACCTAGCTATTGCTACGTTGCTTATTTCAGAAATTGTTATTGCCATAATCAAACATGAAGACTGGTTAGCAAGAGGTGTTAAAAATGTAATTGGATTAGACCGACCAGTTCCTTATGAAGTCAATCTTCAGGAAACTGAATGGTTTATAAATTTAGTTGCAAGATTTAATTCAGGTAAATTAGAGTTAATTTCTAATATTTCGGATAAACAAGCTGCCCTTAACCAGTTGGTTATTGAAGGATCTTCAGTTTTTGTAAAACTTTGTTATTCAGGTTTATTTTTAACTGTAGTTATAGCTTTATTAATAGTTACTCAAAAAGCACTTTATTCTCCATGGGGAAGAATGATGAGGGCTATTAGAGACAATGAAGAAGCAGCGAATGCAATGGGTAAAAATGTTGTTAAACAACATTTGTTAATATTTATTTTAGGATCAGCAATAGTTGGTATTGCAGGTGCAATGTTAGTCACTCAAGATGGTTTGTTTACACCAGGTAGTTACAGGCCAATGAGATATACTTTTTTAATTTGGGT